>NZ_JBNHER010000272.1:0-17145 GCF_050015975.1 Dapis purpurea BLCC-M126
TGGATATGGCGTTAGCGGAGCGGCTCTGTAAGAGCGGGAAACCTCGCCATCCCTCAACCGCTTTTTCCCCTATCCAAGGGGAGGCTTTAAACCACAATTATTTAATTAACAATTAATAATTAATAATTCGGTAATTTTTTTCTACTCCCCATTCTCTTTTACTTGTGTGAAAAATCAAGGATTTATTGTTAATAAGGAGGAAACTTCAAGTTGATTAAAAGAAATTTTTTTTATTTTTTTACTGGGTGGGTACAGTTTAATACTAATTTAGGTTCCCTATTCTGTAAAGTCTTAAAACTTTCTACCTCTTCAACCATAAAACGTAAGGATTCAGGTGAGAGCGATCGCTTAACAGGTATTGAGTGTATAAATTTAGGAAATCTGCCAGAGCTTGACAAAAAATCAAACTACGGTAAAGTAAGGATATGAGTGAGTCACAAGCATCCCTAACTCCGGAAAATCTCAACCAGTTGTCAAAGAAGGAACTGGTAAGGATGCTATTGGCTCAAAAAAAAGTGATCGAAAAACTAGAACGAGAAATTGAGAAACTAAAAATTAGTCGAGATTTGGACAGCAAAAGTTCCTCCAAACCACCATCAACAGATATACTAAAAAAGTCAGAAACAGCAAAACACTCTGAAGATAATCCAAAGTCCGAGCCAAAAAAGAGACTCCCCGGAGGTCAACCAGGCCATCAGGGAAAGACTCGTCAAGGATTTTCCAGAATAGACAGAATCGAAATCCTCAAACCTTCTGTATGTATTAATTGTGGTCAAACAGAATTTTTAAGTGAGCCGATAGAAGTAGAAACCCAACAAGTAGCACAACTGGTAGACAAACCCATTGAGATAGTTGAGTACCATCGTTACAGATGCCAATGTCGCAGATGTGGTACCGTGACATCAGCTTCTTGGTCTACAGAAATGATACCAGGACAAGATTTAGGGGTAAAGCTACAAGCTTTCCTGGGATGGTTAGGTAATTATGGACATCTACCCTACGAAAAACAACAAGAGATGTTATGGGAGTTGGGGAAAATTGATATTGGCTTAGGGACTTTAGTTAATACCAATCAAAGGTTGGAATCAGCAATAAAACCTCATGTAGAACAGTTATCAAATTGGGTAAAAACAGAACAACCCTCAATTCATATAGATGAAACGCCTTGGCCAGTTAAAGGAGTTAAAGAATGGTTGTGGGTCTTTACCAATCAAGATTTCTGTCTATTCCGGGCGGCAGACACTAGGAGTCGTGCGGAGTTAGAATCCCAGTTAGGTAGTGAGTACAATGGTGTAATTAGTAGTGATGATTTAAGTGTGTACAATGGCTATCCAGTCAAAGCTCAACAGAAATGTCTAGCCCATCTACGTCGTCACTTTCAACGATTGATTCAACTACCTGGGGAAAACAATCAAGCCATTGGGAAAGCTTTTAAAGACTTAATTGATGAGGGATTTTGTCATTATAGCCAATGGCAAGAAAATCAAGAGGGTGACGTTTATCGTCACTGGGCTGTTAGATTTAAACACAAGGTAGACTCAACACTCAAACAATGGAGCAACAAAGCAGGTTATGAGGCCGGAAAATTGTTACGCTCGCTCAAGCTCAAAGCAGACCAATGGTGGTATTTTCTCCATCACCCAGAAATTCCTCCTGATAATAATCTAGCAGAGCGCTCATTAAGGCTAGCTATCACTAAACGAAAGGTAAGTGGTGGCTCCAGAAGCATGGAAAGATTTCAACACACAGCAAATTTACTGACTGTAGTCCAAACCTGTCGTCGTCAGGGACGTTCAGTGATTGATTTCTTTGAGCAGTCTTTAAAGGCGTTCGCGGAGCGTGGTGTCAGTCGTATCGCTCTAGATGATGATGACTTATCAGCTCTTTCTCTGATTCCTACATCTGATACCTAAATCATTCTATAGCGTTGGCGGAGCAAGTGCGACAGCTATATCGCTTTGACCTGAATCTTGACGATCTGTTGATGCTGGTTTGGAGGAACTTTTGCTATCTAAATCTCTACTAATTCTTAATTTTTCAATTTCTCGCATTCTGTTTTTCGATCGCTTTTTGTGGAGCCAATAGCATCCTCACCAGTTCCTTCTTTGACAACTGGTTGAGATTTTCCGGAGTTATATCATGTCCGCTGGTATAGTTTGTGTAAAACCAAGGGTGAATATTTACAGGAAATTTACGTTTTTTCAAGCTTTTAAGCCTTCTTCCGTCTTCCTTCTTCCTTCTTCCTTACCTTCACTATACAATACAGATGCTACCGGACATGATATTAGGGATGCTTGTGATTCACTCATATCCTTACTTTACCGTAGTTTGATTTTTTGTCAAGCTCTGGCAGATTTCCTGAATTTATACACTCAATACCTGTTAAGCGATCGCTCTCACCTGAATCCTTACCATAAAACTGCTACAATTATTAATTATTAATTATTACCAGGAGGAGTTGTGGAATTTACAGCAATAAACATCATGGCTATAGCAGCATCAGGATTAATGTTAATTGTGACAGTAGGAATTATATATTTAACGGCTTCTGAATGGCGCGATCGCAGACGTCAACAAAGAGATAAAGCTGGTCGTTAAAGATTATTTAACCTCTATTCTTAAAGTAGTTAGTTTATCAGTTTTTAGTCAAGAGTCAAGGCGATAATTTAAGTTATCGCCTTTTTGAGACTTTCAGTTAATACAGAAAAAAAGATGAATAGAGGCTCACTGAAAAGAAGAAAATACTCTACCTGATTAATCTGAAAACTCTTATAAGTACCGAGAAAAAATTAATTACAGATTCAGTCAACACAAAGTTGCTTTTTGGATATATTTCCTTTTTTAACTAGGAAACTTATGTTGCACAACTACCTATAATTATTTGCTAGAGAAGATATACAGTAGATTTCGGATAAATGAGGTACAAGGAGCGAATACTAAAACTCTTAACGCCTAAAAATAAAGAATTATGAACAACAACGAAATTACAATTCTGGTAGTAGATGATCAGCCTGATAATTTATATGTGATTTCTCATATTATCACTCAGAATGGATATAACTTGATCCAGACAAATTCTGGTGAAGAAGCATTAAAATCTGCAAATACCAATACAGTAGATTTAATATTAATGGATGTGATGATGCCAGAAATAGATGGTTATCAAGTATGTAGACAGTTAAAAGCTAATCCTAAAACTGCCAATATACCAGTGATTTTTTTAAGTGCTTTATCTGATATTGGTGAAAAAGTAAAAGGATTTGCGGCCGGAGGAATAGATTATATTAGTAAACCAGTTCATTCTCAAGAATTATTTGCAAGAATAGACAATCAAATCACTATTAAAAAACTGCATCTACAATTAGAAGAAAAAAATCAGCAACTACAGCAGGAAATAGAAATTAAGAAACAGATAGAAAAAAATTTATCCGCAATTATTACTAATATTTCAGAAGGTCTGATGATTATTGATAGAGAAGGTAAAATAGTTTTTGTGAATCAGGCCACAGAATTATTATGGCAAAGATCGGCAGCCGATTTAATCGGTGAAGAAATTGGTTTGCCCTTTATAGATGGTAATGAAATAGAAATATATGTTCGACAAAAATTAGGAAAATTGATATTTCTAGAAACACGGATAGGAGAAATAATTTGGGAAAATCAAATCGCTTATCTGCTGACAATGAAAGATGTTACAAAACGTCATAACCAACAAGAACGTTTAAAACTATTAGAAAGAGCAATATTTACAGCACCTCAAGGAATAGTAATTTGTGATGTAACTTCAGATAATCAACCCATAATATATGTTAATTCAGGTTTTGAAAAAATTACGGGTTACTCAATAGAAGAAGTTATTGGTAGAAATTATCCTTTTTTAGAATATACCGATACCAATCAACCAGAAATACAGGAAATGAAAGAGGCGATCGCTACGGGGAAAAAATGCCAAGTAGTATTACAAAATATGCGCAAAGATGGTAGCAAATTTTGGAATGAAATCACAATTTCTCCAGTATATGATGACTACGGTAGTTTAACTCACTATATAGCTGTACAGATGGATGTGACTAACCGCATAGCTGCAGAAATGGATCTTTTTACAGCCAAAGTTTCCCTAGAGAAACAAATACAACAAGCATTATTGCTCAGAAAAATTACTGACAAAATTCGCTCTAATTTGGAACCAGTGCAAGTATACGAAACAGCAGCAATTCAAATAGCAAAAGTTCTCAATGTAGATCGTTGCTTGATTCATACTTATACAGAATTTCCTATACCAAGAATTCCGATAGTTGCTCATTATGAAAGTTCCGATCAATATTTAATTTCTAATTTAGAAATACCTATATTAGGTAATAAACATGGGGAATTAATGTTGTCACAAGATTCAACTATCGTTACTGATGATATTTATGCTGAACCTTTGCTCAAAACAGCTTTACCTTTATGCGAACAACTCAATGTTAAGTCACTGATGGTAATTAGAACTTCCTATCAAGGGAAAACTAATGGAGCGATCGGTTTGCATCAATGTACTCATATGCGTCATTGGACAGTAGAAGAAAAAGAGTTATTAGAAGCAGTAGCAGCTCAATTAGGTATTGCAATTTTCCAAGTACATCTTCTGGTGCAGGAAAAACAACGACTACAAGAGTTGGGGCAGCAAAATCAAATTTTACAGCAAGAAATCCAAATTCGCAGACAGATAGAAGAATCACTCAAAAAAAGTGAGGAACGTTGGCAGTTAGTATTAAAAGGTAATAATGAAGGGATTTTTGACTGGAATATTAAAACTAATGAAGCCTTTATCTCACCAAGATTAAAAGCAATATGGGGGTATAAGGAATATCAAATTAGATCCCATTATGATGAATGGTGCAGTCGTATTCATCCAGATGATTATAATAGGGTGATAAATTTTTTAGAGGAGTACCTAGAGCAAAACCATTCACACTTCAGTATTGAATACCAAACAGTCTGTAAAGATGGTATCTATAAATGGATTTCAGCTAAGGGACAAGCTCTTTGGGATGACAATGGTATTCCAGAGAGGATGGTAATTTCTCATCAGGATATTAGCGATCGCAAACAGATGGAAGAAGCTTTAAGAGAAAGTGAAATTCGTTATCGAGAGTTGGTAGAGTCACAGGATAGTGTACTGGTTTGTAGATGGAAGTCAGATGGTACACTCACATTTGTTAACCACTACTACTGTCAATTTTTTGGTAGATCTTCAAGTGAACTATTAGGCACTAAATTTTTCCCATTCATAGAAGGATTAAGTTATAAAAAGATTGAATCAATTAGTCCAAAAATTATAGAAAATCAGATGAAATCTGCTTCAGGAGAACTACGATGGTTGAGTTGGACAAATCAACCAATTATCAATCCAGACCAAAATTTCATTGAATTTCAATCCTTTGGCATTGATGTGACAGAGCAAAAAGAACGGGAAGATGCTCTGCGTTTTATTGTTGAAGGAACTGCACCTCATACAGGCAACAATTTTTTCCATGCTTGTGTTCAGAATATAGCTCAATTTTTACAAGTTCCCTATGTTTGCATTAGTGAATTAATAGAATCAAACAATATGCTTCAATTGAGAGCATTTTGGACTGGTTCAGAAATAAAAAGTCAGATTTTTACTTCCTCGCTATACGCTCCCTGTGAGAAAGTATTGGAGGGTAAAATTTGTCATTATCCAGAGTCCTTACAACAAATTTTCCCTCAAGCTTCTTTGTTAATTGAATTGGGCATAGAAAGTTATTGGGGTATCCCTCTATATAATTCTGAAGGTAAAATTATTGGTGTGTTAGGAGTGATGGATGTCTTACCAATGAATCTTAGTTCCTCTCAAGAGTTAATTTTGAAAATTTTTGCGGCACGAGTGGGAGCAGAGTTAGAACGTTTACAAGCAGAGGAAAAACTTAAAGGTTCCCAGCAAAGACTTTCATTCCTGTTACAAAATACTCCAGTTGGAGTGATTGAATGGAATAATGAGTGGGAAATTGTGGCCTGGAATCATAGTGCAGAATTAATTTTTGGCTACACTTCTAAGGAGATAATAGGTAAGAAAGCATTAGAATGGATAGTTCCTGAAAATAATAACGGCCTGGTGAAAAGTATAATTGAAATGCCTCTGAGTGGCAACTACATAATTACTGAAAACTTAACTAAAACAGGTAAAACAATTGTTTGTGAGTGGTATAATACACCTCTGTTAAACCCAGAAGGAATAATTATTGGATTTGCTTCTATTGCCATTGATATTACTGAGCGTCAGCAGCAAGAGTTATTAGAAAATGCACAAAATACTGCCCTAAAAATGGTAGCTCAAGGTAAATCATTACATGAGATTTTATTAGAATTAACAACTCAAATTGACAAAATATTACCATTACTAAATTCTGCGATTATCTTACTAGAAGAAAATGGTGAATATTTACGTCCTTTTGTCGCTCCTAATGTTCCTCAAGTTTGGCTTCAAGCTATTGATCCTATACCTTGGAAAAATCTTTGTTCTTTTAGCGCAGTAATTAATCTTCATCAACGGGTAATTATTGAGGATATTGTTAATAATCCTCAATTTGCAAGTCTAAAGCAGCAAGCTTTATCTAGTGGTTTGCATTCTTGTTGGCTTGAACCAATTTTTTCTGGTGGAGAAGAGGAAGTTGTAGGTGTTTTTGTGATGTACTTTCGCAATAAACGTTTCATGTCGCGCAGCAAAACACCAGAAACAAGAGATTTAGAAATACTTGCATCTTTAGCGAGATTAACTGGTTTAATTATTGAACATAAGCAAGCAGAAATTGATCTGAAAAATGCTAAAGAAGCTGCAGAAACTGCTAACTTTGCTAAGAGTAATTTTCTTGCTTCTATGAGTCATGAGTTACGTACTCCTTTAAATGCCATTTTAGGTTTTAGTCAATTGTTAGCGCGTGATGATTCTTTAAATGAGGATCAAATTGAGCAAGTAGAAATTATTAATCATAGTGGGGAGCATTTACTAAATTTGATTAATGATATTTTATCTATGTCTAAAATTGAGGCTGGTAAAATTACACTCAAGGAAAATTTATTTGATTTATATGATTTTCTGCAAAATCTGCAAGATATGCTGAGTGTCAAAGCAAGCCAAAAAGGTTTAGAGCTATTATTTGAATTAGCAGATGATCTACCTCAAATTATTACTGCGGATGAAGGAAAATTGCGTCAAATTCTGATTAATCTTATAGGTAATGCTATCAAGTTTACATCTAAAGGAAAAGTTAGTTTGTCAGTATCTAATAGTGACTATTTAGGAAAGATAAAATTTTCTATTATAGATACTGGCCCAGGGATTAATGAATCAGAAATAGATGCTTTGTTTGAGCCTTTTGTACAAACTACTACAGGTAGAAAATCAATAGAAGGAACAGGATTGGGTCTACCTATTAGTCGTAAATTTGTTAAGTTAATGGGGGGAGAAATATCTGTTAGGAGTCAAGTAGAAAAAGGGACAAATTTTACCTTTGAAATTATCACCAAAGTCCCAGAAGAATTAAAAGATATATTAGGAGAAAAAACATTATCTAATCAACAAAGAATAGTAGGATTAGAATCTAATCAGCCCAGTTATCGAATCTTAGTAGCTGAAGATGTCAAAGAAAACAGTCAATTATTAATACAGTTACTTGAGCCTTTAGGATTTCAAATCCAGATTGCCGAGAATGGTGAAGAAGCTATATCTATTTGGAAAACTTGGCAACCACATTTAATTTTGATGGATATTATTATGCCTGTTATGGATGGTTATGAAGCAACTAAAATTATTAAGGAAACAACCTTCGGTAAAGCTA
This sequence comes from Dapis purpurea BLCC-M126, assembly GCF_050015975.1. Taxonomy (NCBI): domain Bacteria; kingdom Bacillati; phylum Cyanobacteriota; class Cyanophyceae; order Oscillatoriales; family Microcoleaceae; genus Dapis; species Dapis purpurea. The sequence goes on from NZ_JBNHER010000272.1 coordinate 7,842, forward strand.
CTACTATTATTGCTTTAACTGCTAATGCTTTTGATGAAAATCGTGATGCTATTTTGGCTGCTGGTTGTGATGATTTTATTGCTAAACCTTTTTCAGCAGATCTATTGCTAGAAAAATTAGCTAATCATTTGGGACTAAATTATTTATCTGAAAATTTGGCATCAAATTCTATTGCTGTAACACATCAAACAAAACTTACAAAACAATCTTTGAGTATGATGTCTGCTAAATGGTTAGAAGAATTACATTTTGCTGTATTATCTATGAATGAGCATCAGATAAATGAACTAATTCAGCAAATTCCTCAAACAGAGGTTAAACTAATTAATTACTTAACAAATTTAGTAGAAAACTTTCGTTTAGATGTTATCCTTGAGTTGATAGAAAGTGAGGAATAGATGAATAAAAAAAACTCTCAGGATTTACCAGATAATATTTTAGTCGTTGATGATGCACCAGAAAATTTGCGATTATTATCAACGATGCTTGAGCATCATGGGTATCATGTTAGGAAAGCTATTAATGGCAGGATTGCAATTAATGGCGCACAAATTGCTAAACCAGATTTGATATTACTTGATATTAATTTACCAGATATAGATGGTTATGAAGTATGCCAAAAATTAAAATCTTTGGAACAAACCAAAGAAATACCAATCATTTTTATTAGTGCTTATAGTGAAGAAGTAGATAAAGTTAGAGCATTTGAAGTAGGAGGTAGAGATTATATTACTAAGCCTTTTCAACTTAGAGAAGTGTTAGCACGAGTCGAAAATCAACTATCTATTTATCAGTTACAAATGGAATTAAAAGAGAAAAATTTAGATCTGCAAAAAGAATGTATTGAACGTCAAAGTGCTGAAGAAAAACTGCGTTTTTTCTTGTCAACTACTCCAGCTATTAGTGCTACCTTAGATATTCATTCCGCACTAGAAGTTACCCTCAACCATATTTGTGCAAATATTAGGTGTGATTTTGGTGAAGCTTGGATTCCTAGTTCTGATAATTCTAGACTTGTTTATAATCAATCTTGCTATCTTAATTCACAGGATTTTTCTCAGTTTCAAAATTATAGCAAAAGATTAACTTTTACTTCTAATGTAGATTTAGTAGGTAGAGTGTGGCAAGCTCAAGAGGCAGAATGGATAGAGGATATTTCTGAAACATCACCTACAGTTTTTCAACGTTATGATATTGCTTTAAAAATGGGATTAAAATCTGCTTTTGCTGTGCCAATTTTGTGGAACGATCGGGTATTAGCAATTTTGGTTTTTTTTAAGAAAGAAACTCTGGCAAAAAATCAGCATTTGATTGATTTAGTGAAAATAGTAGGAACTCATTTAGGAGTAGTAATGCAAAGTAAAAAAGCTGAATATATTCTCAAATTAGCTAATCAAAGATTATCTCTACTTGCTACTCTAGATGGTTTAACTCAAATAGCTAATCGTCATCGCTTCGATCAATACCTAGAGCAAGAATGGCAGAGAATGAAACTGGAAAATTTGCCTCTATCCTTAATTATTTGTGATTTAGATTTGTTCAAATTATACAATGATAATTATGGTCATCAAGCTGGAGATGATTGTCTAAAAAAAATAGCAAAAACTATTCAGAAAATTGCGAATACTCCCGAATATTTAGTAGCTCGTTATGGAGGAGAAGAATTTGCAATAATTCTACCTAATACTAATACTGAAGGTGCTTTGATTATTGCTGAAAATATTAGATCAGAAGTGGAAAATCTCAAAATTATTCATAGTCAATCTCCAATTAATGAATTTGTCACAATTAGTATTGGCATATCAGGTATGGTTCCCCAAGAAAATAACTCATCAGCAGAATTAATTTCTCTAGCAGAACAAGCACTACAAAAAGCTAAAAAACAACGAAATTGTTCATGTCAACTGTGAAAAAATAATGTTAAAAATGCTATGGATAAGTAGGGTTTGCGCTCAAAAGTCTTATGGGTGAGGGTAGGAGTCAGGAGATAGGAGACAGGAGGATTCAAGAATTAATAATTAAGAATTTAGAATTACCTCTCATTGAAAATAAGAGGATTGACGAACAGGAAAATTTTTATTTATTATCCCCTTAAAAGGGGAGGCTTTAAACCACAATATTTCGGTAATAAATTTAGAGAAGGCACTCGGAAGAATTATCCATCAATTTCTATGTGCACATCTTGCTATTAATACTAACTTTTTGAGGCTTTTTAACTCAAAGCGAGCGCACTTTTTCCAGGCTTAAAATGCCAAAAGCTTTATCTGTAGACACTTTTATATTTATTCAACAAACCCGCAAACCCTAAGTAACTATTTAAGCGAACATGATATCATATATAGCAATATGATTTGAGTTGTGATATATTCGATATTTTTAGGGAACAGGTAACAGAGAAGAAGGAAAAAATATATATAAATGAGTAATATCGTGTCCGGTTGAATAGTTATAATTAAAGTTCGTAGAATAGCTCTCAGCCCGTAAGTATATATCGGGCTGAAGCCCTACTACAAACAAAAACTTTTTTATCACTGATTATCCGGACATGATATAAGATAACTGCTATAATCTATTCTTTTTCCAAATTAATCTCAAATCTTTCCAATTCAATGACGCCAACTTAATTTCTGGAGATGTCTAATGTATTTTTCCATCAAATCTGATAAAAATGATTGTAATTGCTTTGATTTGCTTGGTTTCAATAATACTAGGATTATACCTCGGTAAGAAGTTAGCAGATAGAGGAATAACAGCAGAAAATGCTTTAGTAAATCATCAAAGATTAACTTATATAATATTAATATTTCTAGCTACAGTTATCATCACATTTTTACTAAGTGCGAAAGCTAACCCAAAATTGTTTCCCAATATTATTTTATTATATATTGGAGAATATACTAATGATTTTGTCTTGGGTTTGGGATGGTTGAGCATGGGTTTTTTACTAGGTCTCGAATTACCTATTCAGGGCGATCGCCAACGTTTACAAAAGCTAATTTTAGCAGTAATAATAATCACAATTCCATTAGCAGGAATGATCCATTATTCTCTTCCCGTCACGAATTTATTAGGGGAACCAGTAGTTGTTGAAGAAGTGGTATTACAGACAACAAGCTACACTTGCGCTCCTGCTAGCATCGCTACAATTGCTCGCATAACTGGTACTTTTCCCAACTTCTCGGAAAAGGATGCAATTATCCTTACAGGTACAAATAGATTTGGGACTAGCACCCTAGCCGAAATGCGGGCTTTGCATCGTCTAGGTTTAGCGTCCCATGTTCGAGACTCACTAAAAACTAAAGACCTAATAAACCTAAACCTACCAGCTTTGCTACATGTTAAAGAACAAGTAAATGGAGGATATATTGCACATACAGTCGTACTCTTGCAAGTTGATGGTATAGCACAAATAGCGACTATTGGCAACCCACTCTATGGGCAACAGTTTAAAACTTTTAACGAGATGCAAGAATATTGGACAGGGGAGGCTGTGGTATTAGGGCAACAAGTTTCAGGAGTGAATCAAAGATTATGGTGATAGTCCCCTGGCAAAATTTTCTCGGAAACCTAAAAAAATAACGGGAGTAAAGTTCCCGGAAGATTTATCCCCTGGTTGAATAACGACACGGGAGTTTTAACCCGGAGTAAAAGCCTGGTATACTAGAGGAATAAGGAACAAGGTTTGTCGCCATGACAAGAGCGCTAGTGCGGTGAAATTCCGGCAGACAGGAGACGGGGACTTGATTTCCTACGACGGCTGTTTGCGTAGCATTCCGTAGGAAAAGCAAGCAGGCAGCTAAAGCAGCGATTTATTGCTCCAACATCTTGAATAAAACCACTCGTGAAAGCTAATCAAAAAGTAAACTCACAGCTAGATTTTGGTCTATGCCGAGGAGTTTAGGAGTCTGTTGACAGGCTTAAGCAAATGTGGATTTATGAGGGGCTGCGTGCGGAATTTACTTCCGCACTTTAAACGCCCCGTCCCATTTGCGGTAGATTTACTACAGAATCCAGGGTGTTTCAACCCCTGGAGATGTCAAAACCTAGCTACCATATTCAACGCGAATTATCCCACGCTAAAACTTTTTATACGTGGGACTTATCCCAGAGGAAGCTAAATTAATAACCTGTTTCCTCTTCATATTCTGGTACTTTAGTTTTCTGAGGAATATTTACACGAGTTGCTTGATAAGGTTTTGGAGCCTCATCATCAGCCCAAGCATCTTTCTCTATCTCATCATCATATTTATACTCTGGAGTTGCTTGATACTCTTTCTGCTGATTTTTATCATCTTTATAATCATATTCAGTACCTGAGTCTCCCCAATTATCTTCTTCGTAGTAATCGTCATTGGCAGTTTCTTGTCTGATCTGGCGTCCTGATGGGGGGGCTACAAGTTCTGGCTCATAATAGTCATCATAAACTGCTTCTCGTTCTAGTTGCCGTGGAGGAGAAGCCTCTTCTGACTGATAATAGTCATTATAAACTGGTTCTGGTTCAACTACTCTACCTCTAATTGGCTCTGGTTCAGCCCAGTCTTCATCCCATGTTTCCTGATCGGGAGATGATACTGTACGAATAGGTTGACGAGTAACTGGTACTCCTGGAGGTAATTGATTCTCAGGTTTCACAGTAGGAGGATAATATAATCCCTCTTCTTCTCTTTGCCAAGGAGCTTCCCCTAAACCTAGACGTTCTAATACTCCTACCGTTAACTGTTTTAGTTTTTCTTCAGAACCTTCAAACACAATTAGACGATTTGGCCCGCTACTGACAATTTCATCAATTGATAGCTCATAAGTGCTAATAAATTGCTCTGGAATTTGGGGTATACCGATAGAGGCGATAATCAATGACAAAACTTTCCCATCTCTAGTGTCAAGTTTGAAACCTCTAACTCTGCCTAAAAGTTCGCCATTTTCTGTCAAAACTTCACTATTGATCAGGCTACTATAGGCTTCAGTATCAATATCTTCTTCTACTACTTCTTCATCATCCACTAAGATAACATCGCCTATTTCACGGATATTCTTGAGAAACATAAACTTGGGTATTCCAGCCACTGCCAATATATTGTCCCGTAGTCCAATAGCTACTACCTCTCGTCTATCAACATCTACCCATAATTGACTTACTACTCCTAGGCGCTTACCTTTATCACGAGTAATTATTTGAGTTCCTAACAGTTCGGAGCGTTGGCGGATTTTTTCAGATGTCATTATAGTCTAATCCCGATTTTTAAATAAAAAGTCAAAAGTCAAAAGTCAAAAGTTAGATAAAATTATAATTTATCAATAATTTAGCAGTCAGCATTTCAGCAATCAGCTTCTTTTGGTCTATAAAACCAATCATAGTATCTTAGCCCGTGATTAAACTTTTGAGTTAGGAGTTATCCGTTGGATAGAGGCAATACAGGAAAAAGATTGAACAATACCCTCCTACTCCCTACTCCCTATTTCCTACTCCTTATTCCCTATTTAGTCATTTTAATCCCTAAAACTTGGGTATGAGCGCCCCTAGCTTGGGTAACGCCGATAGTACGTTCAGATGATTCCATCATTGGCCTCCGGAGACTGACAACAATAAACTGAGCTTGTTGTGCCTGTTGTTTTATCATTTTAGCTAATCGCTCTACATTTGCCCCGTCCAGAAACATATCCACTTCATCAAAGGCATAAAAAGGAGATGGACGGTAACGTTGTAGGGCGAAAATAAAGCTTAAAGCTGTTAAAGACTTTTCTCCTCCAGACATAGAGGCCAATCTTTGTACTGGCTTTCCTTTGGGGTGGGCTACTAAATTTAACCCACTGTTAAAGGGATCTTCTTGGTCCTCTAGTTGGAGATAACCGTCTCCTTCAGAAAGTGTGGCAAAGATTGTCTGAAAATTTTGATTCACAGCATCAAAAGCCTCAAAAAATGAACGTTGTCTCAAGGTAGTAAAGTTTTCTATTCTTAACAACAGTTCTGTCCGCTCCCCTTCCAGAGTGGCTAACTTTTGACTTAATTCTTCTAGTCGTTTCTGAGTTTGCTCATATTCTTCGAGGGCTAACATATTTACAGGTTCTAGGGCTTGAAGTTGTTTCTGTAGGGATCTGACCTCCTTCTCTAATTCTCCGATTTTAATATTCTCCGGCACTGTGGGCATTTGGTCAGGCAATTCTACTTTTTGCTCTTGTAACTGAGTTTGCAAAGCGACCAATTGTTCCCGACGTCCCTGTTGAGACTCCTGTAGTTTTTGTAGTTGCCATTCTAATTGTTGTTTAGCTAAATAAAGTTCCCGCAGATTTGCCTCTGCTTGGTCTCGTTTTTGTTTTTCTGTGCCTAATTTTTCTTCTGCTTTGGCCATGCCTGCTTTAGTTTGGGCAATTTGCTCATCCACAACTGCAATTTGACTATTTACTTCTTTCATGGTAAGTAGAGCATTTGATTCTTGCTCTTGATATTCTGAACGGCGACGGGAAGATGCTTCTACCTTTTCCTGCAAGAGCTGTTGTTGATTTTCTAAATCCTGTAGTTTTTGCTGGGCATCACGCCAAGCTGTTTCCTGTTCTTGGAAAACTGCCTCCTGAGACCGAATCATAGCCTGCATCTGTTGCCACTCACTGTGAGTATGAGATTTTTCCAACTCGGCCAAAGTTTCTCTGAGCGCAGTTAATCGGACTTCCTGAGCTGGAATTTCTTGGTCTAGGGAAACTAACCTAGTTTGAGCATTGGCTAGTTCTTGGGTATTTTTCTCTAGTTGCCCTTGCCCTTGCTCCTGTTGTTTGGTCAATTTTTGTAATTCTGCCTCAATTTGTTCTACTTTTAGTTGGGTTTCCCGAAAATACTGCTTTCCTTCCATCAAAGCTTGCGATCGCTCTTTCAGATTTTCTTGTAATTGAGAAATCTCTACTAAACACCTTTCTAAAACTATTTCTATTTCCTGTAAACGTTGACTATGACCTTCCATTTCTCCCATTTCTGTCGAATCATTACCATCAACAGTGCCAAAATGCAAGCTACCCGAACGTCGCGATATACTCCCACCAGTCATCGCTCCACTACTCTCTAATATTTCCCCATCCAGAGTAACTATCCGATATTGACCCAAATGTTGTCTAGCATTATTCAAAGTATCAAATACCACTGTGGAACCAAAGACATAAGCAAAAATTTCTTGATAACGGGGTTCACAGTCAATTAAATTTACCGCATAATCTATAAACCCTGCTGCTCCCCAGCGTAAACTATTATCTTTATTGAGTCTGGGAGGTCTAATTTTATTCAAAGGCAAAAATGTCATTCTCCCAGCTCTTTGTCGTTTCAAAAATTCAATCCCGGAGGCTGCCACTCGATCATTTTCGACTACCATATTCCCTAGACGGCCACCAGCAGCAATTTCTAAAGCTAGTTGATATTTAGGTTCGACTCTCCCTAGTTGTGCTACTAAACCACAAATCCCAGAAATGCCAGACTGTTGTAGCATTTTAGTGGCATAAGTACCTGTAGCTTCTTGAATTGCTTGTTGTTGGGCTTCTAATTTATCAAGTTTTCTTTGTCTATCTCTTTGCTCTTGTAGCAGACGAGTTTGAGTGTCTTGCTGAATTTGTAAGTCTTGTTCCACAGCTTCTAATTGTTTAGTCAAAGATTCTACTTGATAACTGGCTGCTTCTTTTGACTCTTTTACCTGTTCGTGGTACTTAGTCTGATTTTCAATTTCTACTCCTAGAGTTCCTAGGGACTCTTTTTGTTCTTGAATTTGCTTTTCTAACTGGTAAATTTTTTCCCTAACTCTAGCTTGTTCAGTCCGTTGGGGGTTGAGGGTTTGCTGTAGAGTTTCAATTTGATGATGGAGTTCAGCTTGTTGTTTTACCCAAGCTTCGGCAGTATCGGCAATAGCACTAGCTGACTCTCGTTGTTGATTAAGAATTTCTTGGGCTTCGTTACGAGTACCTTCTAAAGATGAGAGATTTTGAGTTTGAAGAATTTTTTCTGTAGCTAATACTTCTAAATTTTGCTGGTGTTTATTTACTTCTTCTTGTAGTTGACTGAGGTTGGTTTTGGTTTGGTTAATAGTAGTTTCTAATTCTTTCTGCTTTTGTTGGAGTTGTCGGCGCTCCGCTTCTTGGGTAGCCAGAGTTGACTGTAAAGCTAAAAGTTCTTCTTCACCCAAAGCTTTTACTTGGGCGTTAAGTTTGTCTAGTTCAGTTTGAGCTTGTTGAATTTCAGTCTGTTTAGTCTGAATATTTTGGTTAAGTTCGGCAAGGGAGTGATCGCCTGATTCGATATTTTCTCTAAGTTTCCATACCTGTTTTTGGAGATTTTGCCATTTAAGTATTGTTTGCCAGAGACTTTTTTCTTCCAGTTCCCCTCGTAGCTGTTGATATTGTTTAGCTTTTACACAATCTTGGGAAAGACGGTCACATTGTTTTTTCAGTTCTTTTTCTACAATGCGACTTTTTTCCTCTTGTTCTTTCACAAGGTCTAGTTTGCCTTTTGCCAGAGAAATTTTTCTGTCAAATTGAGCTACTCCTGCCAATTCATCAATTATTTCCCGGCGTTCGCGAGCTTTCATGGAAATAATGCTGGTTACGTCACCCTGAAGCACAACATTATATCCTTCGGCGTAAACCCGGAGTTGATTTAGTTGTTCGTGAAGTTCGGTCAGGGTACATGGCTGACCATTCATATAGTAAGTAGAAGTATAAGTACCTTGTTTTGTGACTCGGAGGCGGCGAGAGATACTCCACTCCAATAATGAATCAAAAGAATTAGCTATCTCAAAGGGATCTTCAGATTCAGATTCTAAAACTTCAGCTACTTTTTCTTCTACTTCTGGTAGTTGTGACTCTGAAGAGTCTTGTTCTTTATGACCATTATTTTGATTTGAGAGGTCCTCTAAATCAAAGGTGACAGTAACAATAGTTTCAACAGTTTTACGTCCAGCTAATTTATTGTTAACCAAATCTGGCAGACGTTCAGCTCTCATACCCTTGGAAGTAGATAGGCCCAGACAAAATAGAAGTGCATCGAGAATATTAGATTTGCCAGAACCGTTTGGCCCAGAAACCACAGTAAAGCCAGGCAGCAACGGAATCGTAGTTGTGCCACCGAAGGATTTAAAGTTGGTCAGTTCCAGGCGTTTGATATGAACCATGAAGGCCAGTTTTTGACTGGATAGTTTGGTTTCTAATTATTTTAGACATAAAAGACAGGACTTGGGGATTGTAACTTTGAGTTTCTAGGATTTTTCTTGTTTTTGGGAGTTTTAGGAAAGGATTTTTTAGCGTCGTAGCTTTTGTTGCGCAATAGGCAATAGAAATT
>NZ_JBNHER010000272.1:17245-17604 GCF_050015975.1 Dapis purpurea BLCC-M126
TTTGCCTAGAGGAAATTTTGTCTATGGGGGGTGGAAATTTTACTATTGCGCAATAGGCAATAGAAATTTTTGCCTAGAGGAAATTTTGTCTATGGGGGGTGGAAATTTTACTATTGCGCAATACGCAATAGAAATTTTTACTCAAGATAAATTTCGTCTTTGAGAGTCGGAAAGTTTTTGTTTTTATTGCGATATACGCAATAGGAATTTTTGCCTAGGATAAATTTTGTCTTTGAGAGTCGGAAATTTTACTGTTGCGATATACGCAATAGGAATTTTTGCCTAGGATAAATTTTGTCTGTGAGGGTCGGAAATTTTACTATTGCGCAATACGCAATAGGAATTTTTACTCAAGATAA
>NZ_JBNHER010000272.1:17704-82861 GCF_050015975.1 Dapis purpurea BLCC-M126
ATTTCGCCTGTGAGGGTCGGAAACTTTTATTGTGATATACGCAATAGGAATTTTTACTCAAGATAAATTTCGCCTGTGAGGGTCGGAAACTTTTATTGTGATATACGCAATAGGAATTTTTGCTTATACTTCGGAAACTTAAACAGTGCAAAACCAATAATCATTTTTCAAATTAAGAATCCCTAGACGTAAGCACCTGGGGAATATATCAAAATTTATTTATAAAATCCTATTAAGTAGTTAGATATTTCTAAATCGCTCTCTGCTTTCTAAAAAGGTTCTGTTTTTAACTGTTTTGACTCTGGAAAATTATCAATCATTTCTTTTAATTCTTCTTTTCCAGACCAAGCATTTTGATTTTTATATATTGTTGATATTGATTCATAGAAATTTTTCCAAAGAGGCAAAGTATCAGGATAAGTATTTATAGTTTCTTGAAATAACTCTTTCAGTATAAATATACAGTCTATAAGCTGGTTATTTGTTACTGTTTGCTCAAGCAAATATTTAATATCCTCATCTGTCATTATTGGAACAATAGGTCTAATATGTCTTTCTGCATTTTCTCTGCCAGACTTAAAAGAATTAGAATTAGTAAATATATTCATATTAAGCTGAACTATTTCCTTGGCCAAAATAGCACTTTCTTTTCTGTTAGCTTTTGCTCTCTTTAATCCTCTAATAAAAATTGAATAATTTTTATCGCTAAATTGATAAATATTTTTATAAGTAGTTATAATGTCTTTTTTAATGTCTGGTAATAAATGAACCACAAAAATTCTATAAAATATTAAATCAGCTTTTTCTTCTTTCAGGAGACACTTAAACTTTTCTTTTACATTTTCAGGACAGTCATCCCAAAATTTATTATCTATATTAAATAGAAGTGCTAAGTTTTGTAACCTATTATCATCAGTTTTACCTAGAATATCACTAAGTCTTTTTCTTTCTAAAGATTCAAAAACATTTCTGTAATCTTTCACTAAGCACTCTATAACCAATAGATAATTTTTTGTTATCCTCGACTCATTAGAAGGAGTATCTGGGCAGAGAACTTTTTTAAGAGAAAGCTTAATAAGATTAACCAAATATTTTTCGGAACCTACTAAGAAATGTCTACCACTTAAGAAATTTCTAACTCCCTCTAGATCGTCAGGAAAATATTGACCTTCCACATCTCTTTTTAAAGCTTCCTCTAAAGCTTTTCCAATAATAGGAGGTTGACTAAGTAAAACTTCTATTGCGCTTCTAATATGTGTCCGAGCTAATTCAGGAGTTGGTTGAAATAGTAGTCCTTCAGAATCTAAAACAGGATGGGCACAACGATGTCTATCTTTTTGAACTCTATCTAAATGTTCATACTCTAAATTAGTAATCATTTTCACTTTCTCACAAGCATATTTTAAAATTTCTCTTTCCCAACTTGCATCTTTATTCTTTCTTTTGTTATCTATTTCTTTTATATTTTGTTTGGCTGCTTTATCGTGATAAGTTTCAGAAAGAATCCGAAATTTTCGGTACAAATCATATACAATAGCAATCCAAATTGAAACAATAGCAGAACGATAAGCTCCAGCAGAATAAGAAGCAATAGCTTCACCTGCATAGGCACGAATATTCTCATCTTCAATTTCTAGTAAAAGTGCTCCTAGATCGGCTAATTGACTGTAGCTTCTCATTTGATATTTTATTACTTTTAGCTTTTGAATTTTAACTTCTGGGTAGTAGAATTAGGGATTGCAATTCCACTTTATTTATAGTCCTAAACAATAGCGTACTGCTGTTTCAATTTCTTTCATCTTATTATCAGATAATTTTCCTACTGGTTGTTCAGAAAACCTACTTGCATCTAAAGAACGAATTTGAAAACAAAGAAAGACTGTCTCTGAAGATAATCCACTTTCATCGGATGAAACTCTAACATTAGTTGGAAAATCCCGTTGAATATTTTCGCTTTTTGTTCCTACAACTACCGTTACAACTAATGGTAACTTATTAATAGTATCAATAGATAAAACTAGAACAGGTCTAGCACCAGATTGTTCTCTACCTTTTACAGGATTAAGATTTACACAATAAATGCCTCCTCTTTGAATAGTCATAATTAATCAATTCCATCCATTTCAGTAATTAGAAATTCTTGGTCAATTAAAGCTATTTCTCTTTGGATATCTGGATCATTTCCCATTAGTTCAATCTGATTTTCTCTGTTACATTCTGCAAGTATTTGAGTAGACTTTTGCTTGATTTTTTCAGTTAAACGGTCAAGTAGCCATTTTTGTTCATCTAAAGATAAAGAATTAATTGCTTGTTCAATTTCCAATAGTTTATTAGACATAAGTTTCTCTTTGAGGACTTATCCTCATAATTATCACTGCTTCTTTACTATTATATAAGAATCAATATTAATGGAGTATCATGATGCCTAAAATAAAAATACTACAGGAGGGTAAATCTTATACTTTTCGGTCTTATTTTGAGTTACCTTATGAAGCTGATGAAATTCTAGCAGAGTTAAATTACTCATTAGTTAAATCTCGTTTATCTTTGCCAAAGACAACAAAAGCATTAGAGAATTTATCGGATATACAGAATAAACTAGAGGATATTTTACCTTTTGTGAATTTAAGTAATGAAACTGCTAGACGAGAAATTTTAGTTTCTCCAATTTTATTAGAAATTGTTCATTATTGTCATTGTCAGTTAAGAATTGAATACCCTTTAAAAGTCAACGATTGGTTAAAAGGTAGTTTAGATTATTTATTAGGTTCTACAAATAATTTATTAGTTATTGAAGCAAAAAATGACGATTTAACTAGAGGATTTACTCAGTTAGCGGTAGAGTTAATTGCATTAGCTGAAGTTGAAGAAAATAATATTTTATATGGCGCAGTAACAATGCGAGATGTGTGGCGTTTTGGTAAATTAAATAAAACCGATAAACAAATTACACAAGATATTAATTTATTTAAAATACCAGATGATCTAAAAGATTTAGGTAAAGTTTTAGTAGGTATTTTGGAAGGAGTAGAAAATTAAAATATTTTAATTATAAAAATCATCTCTACTCTTCTCCTTTCTTGCCTCCTAAATTCTGACTTCTGAATAAATGACTATGTTGGGGATTATAAAGACCAGAACGTCCTACTTTTTCCACCTTCTCCAAAGCAGGACTAATCACATAAAGTGTTGTTCTAACTAACTCTTTTTCCTCAGTTACAACAGCCATTTTCTCCAAAGGTACAACCCAAATTTCCTCATCAGGCCATCCCAACCGATAACATATTGCCACAGGTATCTGAGCCGAATAATGTTCCATCAACTTTTCCTGTGCTTCCCAGACATGACGAGCGCTCAAATATAAACATAAACTTGCCCCATGAGCTGCTAAACTACCCAACTCTTCTCGTGAAGGAACTCCTGTTGCCTTCCCACTAATTCTCGTCAAAATAATCGTCTGTACCAACCCAGGCACAGTTAACTCCACCTTTAACTTAGCTGCTGCATCCTGAAATGCACTAATTCCCGGTACAATTTCAAAATCAATTCCCGCTTCGCCCAAAAGTTGCATTTGTTCATAAACCGCCCCATACAAACTAGGGTCTCCAGAATGAAGACGCACCACAGAAAGACCTTTTCTCACTCGGTCAATCATTAGAGGTAAAATTTCTTCTAAAGTTTTATTAGCCGTTCTGATAACCTCAGTATCAGGACGCACATTCCGTAACATTTGCTTGGGTACCAAAGAATCTGCATATAGAATTACATTTGCTGTAGCTAAGATTTTTTCAGCCTTCACCGTTAATAAGTCTGGGTCTCCCGGACCTGCTCCTACAATGTAAACTGCTGGTGTAAGACTTTCAGTATTGTTCATTTCTAATTAATCAAAAAATTTGTAGTAGTGTAGTGTTGCATGCAAGGTAAAATTTACTCATCCAAAAGTGAATTTGAGTTTTATAGATAGATATTTGTCTATAAACTTACAAACTCTTAAACATTTTCTTTGCTGAAATTCTTTTTTTCTTACTTTTGACTTTTGACTTTTTTTTGTTTCCGGATATGAGTATCTATGTTCAGATAAATAGAATGGTAGATGCACCCTGGTTTAGCTCTAGACTTTATGCCTAGAGCTTTTTTCATTTTTCAGAGTCTATGAGTTTAATTTGTTTCTTTGACTTCTGGGGGGAAAACATCTGGCAAAGATCGCTTCAACAAATATAGCCATGCTAAACCCGCTAACCCCAACAAAATACCAGTTAAACTAACAAATTGGGCAATCCGTAATGGCCCTAACATTAAACTATCAGTCCGTAATCCCTCAATCCAAATTCGTCCACTACTATAAGCAGCCATATAAACTAGAGATAAAGTGCCAATTTTAAGTTGAGGTTTACCTCGCAACCCCCTAAAAAAAAGAAATATTAATAATCCAAATACCATCAAGTTCCATAAAGACTCATATAAAAAAGTGGGATGAAAATAATCAAAATTTACTAATTCCGGCGGACGATTTTCTGGCGGAATATACAACTTCCAAGGTAAATCAGTAGGACTGCCAAAAGCCTCAGAATTGAAAAAATTACCCCACCGCCCTATGGCTTGTCCTAAAATTAAAGAAGGAGCGACTAAATCTGCCAACTGCCAGAAGGAGATCTTATTGAGTCTGGAAAAAATCAAAGCAGCGATCGCCCCACCAATAATTGCTCCATGAATGGCAATTCCTCCTTTCCAAATGGCAATCATATCTATAGGATTTTGTTGATACTCTTCCCACTCAAATAAAACATAGTATAAACGCGCTCCAGGAATCGCAGCCAATACTAACCAAACCACTAAATCGCCCAATAAATCAGGGTTAACATGACGAAGTTTGGCTAAGTATTGAGAAAGGGTAACTCCGATTAATACTGCAGTTGCAATTAACAGTCCATACCAACGAATTGCCAAAGGCCCCAATTGAAAAATAATTGGGCCAGGAGAAGTAAATTGAAAGCCTAAAGGCAATAAGAGAATCTCTACTGTCATTTCAGTTATCAGTTATTCAGTTATCAGTTATAAGTTATCAGTTAGCCTCCTGGGTTGGAACTAAGTTAACAGTATCGACCGTTGAAGCTAGAGGCCAGAAAATCCTGAAGTTTATTTTTTTATCTCCTTCAAAGTCAAGGCTATTGACCATTTTTGGAATTCAAAGTTCAAAAATTTTGGTTCGTTCCTTAATTTCAATAATTGTTTAATTAAAGATTCAAGCCTCCTTACTTCATCCAGAACGAAAAAGTAAAAAATATTTTCCTTATTTCAAGCCTCGGCGTTGCATAAATGCACTTGGGATTTTAAGAGTTTTGTCTTTGGGGGCATCTTGCCCGTTCCTTATATTTTTAGGCGGGCGGACAGGATGCCCACCCCAATTATATTTATCCAGTCACTCAGCAATGCCCAAGCCTCTGACTTCAAGCAGAGATTATAACTTTGAATTAATAATTTTTAATTTTGAATTGATTTGACCTTATTTTTTGGTCAGGAGTAACTGTGGGATTGACAATGTGCGGAAAATGCTTTGGAGTTGCTTTGCCAACTGTCATTGATCTAGCATCAAACACTGGTATCAATATTCCTTCCCAGTCAAAAGTATAAAAACTTGTATAAAATAGCTAACCACTATCATGTATTGTCCCTGGGTATAGTATCTAAAAAATAACTTATTTAATGGTCAATTTGATGATGATTTATCAACAAAAATATTGGTTTATCTTTCTGATAAGTCTTTGGATATATAAATAGCCCTGTGTTAATAAATATAAAAATAACGGTAATTACTTAATTACTTTGCTATCAAAGTATTTGGTGGTTTTATTTACAAAATTTTACATATATACTCAGAATTGTCTCAGAGTTTTTCAGTGTTAATCAAGTTATTTAAAAGAAATTTTACAGCACTAATTTCCACTACAACCGTAGAAAATACCTTTTGTTTTTTGAGTTTGACATAATATTCAGCAATCTGAAGATTTAATATTTTTTTTAGAAATCAATTCTTATTATAAAATTAAGAAATTAGAAATAATAACCAATATGTCTAGATGTTGATTAAGATTGAATAATGTAAATTTAATTTTCTGGTACTGAAGAAATATATGGAACTATTGCAAGAACAAATTATTGCTTTAAGTAAAAAAGTTGAAGCAATACACATCATTATTGAGCAACTCAATGACAAAGTGTCAAATTACATAATTGTTGAGAAAGCAAATATATACCAAGGTACAGAAACTGACTCTAATCTGCAGCAAGCACTTGAACTTAAACAAAGATATAACTATTTTGATCCAGAGTTAGAACACAAGGATGTGCTAGTAGATGATAATCATTTGAATAAGAATAGTCAAAATATTGATGGAGAATTAACATCAGAAATTCAAATTCAAAGGCTAACAGCTCAGTTAACAGCAGCTTATAATCGAATTGCTGCTTTAGAAGAACAATTACTCTCAAAAAGAATTAAATCTTAGAGATTACAGATAGGGTATATAAAGAGGGTTACAAATGACTTTTGCGCTCAATCAGCGTGATATATTCTGAATGTTAAGGAATGAGAACTAAATAAAGTCCAGAATTTTTTTGTAAATAACTCAAATGATATGAAGTTTAGGCAATTTAACTTCTGTAGATAATAAAATCCTTATTCCTAAATAGATTTAAAAAAATACCCTTAACCCTCAATCTTCAAACATCCAAAGAATATATGTAGATGAATATTATATTAATATTGGAAATATTTTATTCAAGAAATATAAAAGGCGCAAACAAATCTTCAACAGCTTTCAGTAATTGAGTTTGATTCCAATTTCTATATAAATGAGCAGCGATCGCACAGCCCCCACAACCAACTCCTTCCTTAACATATCCCCTTTCATAAGCCTGAAACTGAGGATAACAAGACTCAGCAAAACTAAGTTGTGTGGCTATCAAAGGTACACAACCAATTTCTCTTGCTAACCCAATAGTATCTCCAGTTGGATCTTCAGCAACCCAACGAGTTGTTCCCACCACAATATTCTCAGGTCTCCAAGGCAAAGAAAATTTTGCTGCCAATGCTTGCATCAAAGCATAAACAGCGAGCATTTGCGTTCCACCAGCTAACATTACCCCAACCTTAAGACTTGCTGTCATTGCCATTCCTGCTACTACTATTTGCATCGGATCTCCCACTGCAGCGATTAGTTTTAGAGGTTGTGAGACTGGAAGTGCCAAATTAAAACCAGCAACCTGCAAACCCTGACGTACTACAGCCAATTTTTGACCATGATTACATTCAGGATGACTGCTATTTACCTTACCAATAGCAGCAATACCCAAACCTAATAAAACGGCTAAAGCAGTAGTTGTTCCTCCAACTACACATTCTCCCAAAATTAAATAGCTATCTTTTGTTTCATCAGCTAACTTCTCACCCCAATAACCACCTGCTTCCAATAAATTTTTAACTGTTGCGATATCTAAAGCATGACCAGAAGTTAAACAACGAGCAGGAGTGCCTCCCAAATCAATTGTTGGTACAGTTGGTTGATGAATTAAGCCAGCATTAAATAAATGAAGAGGGATATTCAGAGCATCAATAATTGCTTTTGTAATTAAAACTGGGGAAGCGCCGGCATCCAGGGGAGGTAATGGATATTGGGGTTTTGGTTTTAGACCATTATATAGAAATTCCACATCTGCTAAACAGGTATATTCGCGGTCTTTTGGTGTTGCTCCTGCTGCCGAAATCCCCGGAATTAGACCTGTATTAGTAAATCCTAAAATACAAGCAAAAATTGGTTTGTGGCCTTGATACTTTTGGAGCCAATTTTTTCCCTGTTGTACCTGAGTATAAACACGAATCATTATTCAGTTATCAGTTATCAGTTATCAGTTATCAGTTAAGGAAGAAGGAAGAAGCAAGAAGGGGTCATTTCAGTTCATCCTCTTAAAAGGGGAGGCTTTAGACCTCATTTTTTGGTAAATAGTAAAAAAAAGGGAAAAACAACAGAGATAACTATGCTTCCGGTTGCCCGTGAGGTACACCCCGAAGCGGGCAAGATAGGGGCACTACAATATTTTCACCATTTACCCTGTATATCATTTGCCCAAAATATGCTCCTCCTTCCTCCTTCCTTTTTATTCCTTGCCCTTTCCTCCTTCCTTCTTCCTTCTTCCTTCTTCCTTCTTCCTTCTAATCATAGTCCAGCAAAATTTGTACCCATTTAGGAGGTCTTGGAATAGAATTTCCGATCCGATCTAGTAATAATAAAGCCACCAAATGTACAACAAATAAATAGATAATATTATTCACAAAAACTACGATTAAAGCCATCAGTTGAATTAATAGCAAACTTGGTTGAGCTAATAATCCTAATTTGACAAATCCCCATTCTACTAATTCCGTAACTTGTGTGGTTAAGTATATCCAGAGGTCTTGCCCCAACAAAATTGAAAGTAACCAAAGCCGAAAAAAGAAACCAATAGAGCCAAGTATAGAACCTAAACTAATAGAAATTAACCAATTTCCGCCTCGCTTCCACACTGCTCCTAACATTACTCCCATCAAAGCAAAAGGAATTACAAATAAAATGCTGCGAGTTGGCCCCATAAGCACAGATAAAAGTAATCCTGATACTGTTGCGCCCATCCAAGATGCACGATTTCCCCACCGCAAGTAAAGTAAAGCAATTGGTATGGGAAAAAAAACCTTTAATAAAGGCCCCATCGGAAAATAATAGTTGATGAACCAAATCAAGCTGGCGGTACTGGCCAGAAAAGCTGTTTCTACTAGAATTAAAGGTTTATCTTCTCTGTGGGTTGATGGTTGTTTTTGATCTGAAGTTGTTTTCACAGACTTGATGGGTGATTTTTGGTTTCTAACTTTTAATCGACTTACATTTTACAAAACTATTTTGTTCAATTAAACAAGTGTACGTTCCAAAGCGTGAACATCAGGAATACATAACGTATCGCGATCGCGCTTAATTAATAACTTTTTCTCTAACTTACTTAAAACTCTAGTTACTGTCTCTCTGGCCAAACCACTCAAACTACTTAGTTCTCTGTGAGGCAAATTAGGAATTTCTACTCCTTCTTGGGAATGTGTACCTTGGCCTTCTGCTAGAAACAGCAAAATATCTGCTACCCTTGCCTGAGCATCTGCTTCTCGTAATCTTAGTCTTCGATTTACTTGTCGTAAACGTCTGGCCATTAATTGGGCTAATCGGATTCCTGCTATGGGTTCAGTATGAATGAGATGGGCAAAATCCTGAGCTGGCATATTGCCGATTAATGTAGGAGCTAAAGTAATTACATCAGTGGACCGAGGCACTTCATCTAAAGCTGCCATCTCTCCGAATAATTCTCCTTTGCCCAAAATATTTAGTGTTACTTCTTTACCATCTAAATTATAGGTGCGAATCTTTACCCACCCATCCAAAATAAAGTATACTGAAGTTCCCCAATCGTTCTCCAACAAGATTACCTGATTTGGTGGATGTTGACGACTAACTACATGAATTACTGCTTTTTCTAATGCCTCTTCTGGTAAGCCCTCAAAAAATGGGGTGGACAGCATTAATTGTTTAACATTTGACTGGGGATCGCGACTGTGCCTATCTTCCATGAGGTTATCTGTTCCATTAATTAGGGCAGGAGATTTAGCCCAGTAGTAAATTATAAATTAATAATGAAAATCAATATATTTTGCTAGAAAATTGGCTAATTTCAATAATTTGAAAGCCATAGGGTCACAATAGATGATTGTAGATTTTTGCTTGAGTAATTGCTGTGTATGACTAGCAATACTCCGCAAATCTATAACTAGAAACAATGAGAAAGGCCATTTTTTAGCTAAATACAGCCGTGGAGTTTACCATAATTATCATTTTATAAATAACCTTGACTATAAATGATATATATGGTATACAAAATCTGCTGATATTAAATGATAAGTATTTGGATTATAAGGAATAGAATTTCAGCTATAACTGTAATAATACCGTGTTATTGTCACCTAAATCTTAATACTTTAACTATAGAAAGAATCAAATAACTCACTGCCTATAGTTAAATTTATCTCAAATTTCTAGATCTAGTAGGGATAAAGAAAGGAGAAATTTGACCGGATTAGACTCTTAGAAGTTCTATAATTCTTACTGAAGGTGATTAAAAGAGGTGGTACTCTTGAAGAAGCAGAATAATAAAATCCAAGCAATAATCACGGAGATAGATGAGGTGCTAAATCAGTCTAGCAGCCAAATTTCTCCTGAAATTCTCGTAGAAACACTGAGAAAAACCCACAAAATACTACAAGAAATGCTGGATTATCTGACTCAGGATGTAGATAACAGATCCAATCTACAGTTACTATCTCTTGACCCATCTTTAACTCCAGAAAGTACTATTGACTTTGATATTAAACAACATCCACAGCAAATAGAAGAGTTTTTTACCCCTATTAACCAGTATCTACAAGAAGATTTCACAATACTTAAACAACAACGACAAGCTCTACGAGAAGAAATTAGACAACTTGAACAGCAAAGACAAGAAAATTATGCCCTAGCTCAACAATACGCTAAACAGGAGCAAATTATTTCTGAGTTTTCTCAGGCTTTACTTGGCCCAGTTAAAGAAACATTACTAGAACATTTGTCTCAGTTAGCAACTCAGCATCCAGCTCCTACTCAGAATGCTTTAGAATCTAGCCAAAATATTTATCCACAGACTATTAAGGATATTAAAGCCTCAGAGGTGATGAAAATTCCAGAGGATAAATTAGAGGAAGTTTCTAACTTTGAAAACTCATTTGTTTATGATTCAAACATTGATGATAATGAGCAAAAAAATCTAACTGAAGAAAATTATGTAGAAGTCAATATTGCGACTGAAAATATTGAAATGAAAAACCTATCTCCGGAAATAGATGAATTAAATGAGCCGGTAAATAAATCAGTCTTGCCTTATCCTGGTTATGAGTTTGTAAAAATACTAGATCCAGAATCAAAAAAAATAGAAACAGAAAAAAAAAATATACAATTAGATAGTTTAAATAATCAAGAATCCTGGCTCCACTATCAATCTAGTGATGAAAAGCAAGATTTAGAAACATTTAAAAGTAACAAGCAGGAAAATGAAATTTCAGATCAACTAGCACCTCCTAGTTTTGAAGAGAATTATCAAGAACGACAAAAGTATCAAAATAAAGCGGTCTCAATTAAAGATAATGTACAAGTAACTCCAGAATTAAAATTAGACGGATCGGAAAATAGAGGAAATTTAGACAATACAGAAATACTTGAATCTCTTAGTAATCTATTTGGAAAGCTAGAGGTTAATGAAGTAGAAACTAACAACTTAATTGGTTCTAGAGAAACTCAAGAAACTCAAGAAACTCAAGAAACTCAAGAAACTCAAGAAAATATAAATGATTTTACAGATGAATTAGAAGAAGAAACATATATTCAAGCACCTATAAGTGAAAGTCTCTTACCTTTACAAAAACCAGATGAAAAACCAGAGGAATTATTATTAGACAGTAATACCCTAGAATATTTGCGTTCTGATTTGGAAAGTTTAGAGGAAATAGATGTAGATGAATTAATAGATGATCCAGGACAAACTCAATTACAATTAGGAGAAAATATAGATACAGATTCAAAAGAAAATAGTCCTAATTTGGTAGAGAATAGTTTGGTTACTGCTTCAGAAGTAGAAGTTGCTAAATTAGAGGATTTATTTGTGAATATTGATGATATTTCTCACAAATTAACGGCAAGTACTCAGGAAAATATCTACAATTCAGCAGAAAATACAGACAATGAACTAATTCTAGAAAATATTTTAGATAGCTTAAAACCTACAACAGATGAAGAAGAAATAATAGAAACAGATAATCAGGAATTTTTAGCTCTAGAAACTCTACTTGAAGACTCTCAAAATTTAGAAAAAAAAAATTGAGTTCATTAGAAATGGAACCAGACATAAGACCAGATCAAACAACTTCACCATGGTATTTAGGAATTGACTTTGGTACTACTGGTATTTCTGCAGCATTATTAAATCGCAGAAGTGGCGAAATTTATCCTATATATTGGGAGCTGGTAGGAGCTAAAGTAGAATTAGATGTTCCTAAGACTAATCGAGAATTTACTCTATCAACAAAAAAAAATAAAACAGATTTTAATTCTACTCAGAAAATATATAGGCTACCATCAATTGTTTACATAGCTCAAAAATTAGAAAAAGCTGATAATGATAGAGATGAAACTATTGAAGAAAAATCTTTATTACTAGACGATTTTAAGCCTACTTTAAAAGTTACTATCCCTTACATTTCAATTAAATTTGAAAAGCAAAAATTACAAGAGAAGCTAGAAGAGTCTTTTCTCTTAGCTCCTAATTTTTCTGCTACAACTTCCCACGAACCTGTTTTACAGTGGTCTGAAAAACATCAAATTCCTCTAAGCTTAGTTAAACAGGGGTTAGTGACTTTATTAACGAGTCTTCAGCCTCGAGGTAATGTCGAAAATACCATTTCTCTGATTGAGAAAGAAACTCAAACGGCAGTTATTACCAATGACTATGTTTGTCGTGCAGTGGGATTAGAAGATGAAGCTTTTGTCTCAGCTTTGGCACAATTAAAATCTGTAATTATGGGTTCTCCCGCAAGTTGGCCAGAAGCTTATCGCTTTAATCTTCGGGAGGCAGTTTTAAAAGCAGGTTTAGTCAAAAATGTCAATCAAGTAGTTGTGATTGAAGATGCGATCGCTACAGCTTTATCAGAATTAACTTCAGTAGCAGAAGATACAGAAAATCATGCCATCTCAGAGTTTAGACGGGGTGGAATTTTAATTGTGAATGTGGGGGCAAGTACAACAGAATTGGCCTTGGTGAATTTACCGGAAAATGGGCAAAATTTAACATATTCTCACTTCCATTGTCATAGTTTTGCTTATGGAGGTCATGCTTTAGATCAAGATATTATTTGTCAACTATTACTAAAAGATGATGATGTGGGGAATTTAGCCAAGAATCAAAAAAATCAGCAAAAATCGGGTCAATTATGGCCTCGTCCAGGTTATCCAGATTTGTCAATCAGGTATCAACTACAGCAGTGGTTAAAAAGTTCATCCTATAGACAAGAATTATTAGTAACAGCTCGTAATTTAAAGGTAATTCTGCCATCGGAAAAAGAATTTACTTTGAATATAGGAGATAATATCAAGTATTTACAACAAAAAGATTTAGAAACTAAGGTATTGGAGCCTTTTGTAAAACAATTAAATCAGGAGTTAAATAGTTTTTTAAGTAAGGTAGGAATATCTCCTGTTGGAATTAACCGCGCTATTTGTACAGGAGGTAGTGGTTCTTGGAAGGCGATCGCTCGTTGGTTACGTCAAAAATTACCCAATGCAATTATCGTGCAAGATGCAAAGTTTGAGTCAGAAAATGTAGATTTAGGCCAAGAAAATGATTGGGAATCGGATAATTCTTTATCTCAGATAGAAGATATTAAACTAACTATTGGTCGAGTTGCTTATGGTTTAGCAATCTTACCTCTCTATCCACAAATTGTAGATATACCTCAGCAACAATACAATGATTATTTTCTACTTTGGGAGATATTGCAAGTTTTTTCAGATTATCCTTTATCTACCAAAGAAGTTTTTCAATTATTAGAGAAACGAGGCATAAATACTCGTGTTTGCCAAGAAAAAATCCAGACTATTTTAGGAGGTAAATTACCTCCTGGTCTAATCCCTTCTGAAGAAGATATAATGCTCTTAAGTGAAGTTTCTCAACAAAATAATGACTATCAAAATTTAAAAGAAAAACCTCTTTTTGATCGAGAAACTGGTAGTAATAGATATGAATTGAATTATGAACAAGCAGAATATGTACGGGAATATTTAAGTAAGCTAGTAGCGGGCAGTGGGCAAAAATTAGAGGAACCCTTGTTAAAATCTCTTGAGAAAAAATAATATTGTCAGGGAATTGAGAATTGAGAATTGGGAGATTTACTATTTCCAACAATTAGACATAAATCCCTGAAAGGGTATCTATAAATAAAAAATTAAGCCTTGATGTAGAGTGGGTTAGGAGGGAATAATCTCACAAAATTAAACAATTTTCTCTGGTAGCCGTAACCCATAAATACTAGATATTTGAGGTGTTTATTTAGATTTATTTTACCGAATAATTAAGGTCTAAAGCCTCTTCTCTTAAGGAAAAAATCATTTTACTGAATCCTCTTCTTTTAAGGAGAGGTAATTATTAATTATTAATTATTGAAAAATACCTTCTAAGTGAAAAAAAATTAATCCTTGTAATTGCATAATTTCAAAAAGCCACTTATATAGCAGTAGTCGTCACTATAGAATATTTTTGCTACTGTCAAATTTAATCCCGGCCAAAATTTAACTTCTCAATTCTCAATTCTCAATTCTCAATTCTCAATTGATACCATATCTGGACCCAAAGGAATAATTCCACCAGGGTTAAGAGGAAAAAGGTTCCCATAATAATCTTTTTTCACTGCCTCTAAATTACAAGTATCTGCTATTCCTGGAAGTTGATATAAATCTTGTAGATAAACACTCAAATATTTATAATCTTTAATTCTCCGTAAGTTGCACTTAAATAATCCATAATAAACAACATCAAAACGGAATAAAGTAGTAAATAAACGTACATCTGCTAATGTTACTAACTCACCACAAAGATATCGACTTTTAGAAAGAGTATTGTCAATTTCATCTAAAGTATTAAATAGTTCCCGACAAGCTTTTTCATAAGCCTCCTGACTTTGAGCAAAGCCACAACGATAAACTCCATTATTTACTGTGTGGTAAATCTTTTTATTCCACTCATCTATTTTGGCTTTTAATTGTTCTGGATAAAGGTCAATATCTGGATTTTTGGCAAACTGATTAAATTCACCATTGAGAATAACAATAATATCTGCACTTTCATTATTAACGATAGTTTTTGTTTCCTCATCCCACAATACAGGTACAGTGGCACGCCCATTATAACCAGGTTGTCCTAACTTATATAGTTCTGGTAAAGTACCGCATCCTTCTTGTTCATCTTCAAATACCCAAATACCCTTATCCCCTGCTGGAGAAGCAATAGTTATTGATATAACATCTTCCAAACCTTTCAGCGCTCGAACAACAAGAGTTCGGTGTGCCCAAGGACAGCCTAGTCCAACAAATAGACGGTAGCGTTTACTAGCTGGTTGATATTTATTTTCTGTTTGTGTATTTACTGTTTCTCTAAAGAGACTAGCTGGACGAATGTATTCTCCTGAATTATTTCTAGGAGCAAGTTTTGACATCATTATTTGCCATAGGGTTGTCCAAACCCATTTTCCTAATTTAATTGTGAGAGAGGGTGGAAGTGATTTGCGTTTGTTAACCATTATTTTAGGAAATTGATAAAATTAAAATCTTTTATACCAAGTGTGACAAATGTTTGTTGTATGTTGTATAAGGTAGGGACTTTGTATACAAGGTCTCTATATCCTTGGTAACAGGAAGGAAGAACGAGTAAATTTTGAAAAAAATGGAAAAATGCTAGAGATCGCTATCTCAAATAAAATTGTTTTTTGGAGATATGACTTATAAATTTAATCTCAAAATTATCTGTCAATAAAAATAATTATATTAACGTAAAACTTTATAAGTATTTTTATAGTAATTTGTATTATACTAATCGCAAATGATTTGTCAGAAAAAAACTGTAGGCGTTTGGTTTCTAAATCCCTTATTTGCTTTGCTTTTGAGACCAAAACCCTACGATAAAATATGACAACTTATTTAGAATTGCTATAGTCTCTAAATCGTAATTCCTGCAAGATTTTTATTTGGTAAATAATTTTTTTCTCTTAAATGGCCACAATGACCAATAAATAACCCTTTCAAGGTGATAAAAGAGGAAATTTCGAGTTTTCTTGCCTCCTAATTCAGCGGGAGATACTGATAACTGATAATTTATAACTGAAATGACACTATTAAATTCAATTCCCGTTGCACCTAAAACTGAACCTAATTCTCTGTTTGTTGCTTTGCATGGATGGGGAGCTAACTGTAATGATTTAACACCTTTTGTACAAGAGTTAAATCTCCCTGATTATTGGTTTGAATTCCCAGATGCTCCACTACCTCATCCTGAAGTTCCTGGAGGAAAAATGTGGTACGACTTGTCCAACCAAGAATACCAAGGTTTAGTCGAAAGTCGGCAAATGTTGATTGATTGGCTAGTTTCTCTGGAAAGTAAAACAGGTATACCTTTATCCAAAACTATTCTATGTGGTTTTTCTCAGGGAGGAGCAATGGCTATGGATGTGGGGATAACACTGCCATTAGCAGGTTTAATTATTTTAAGTGGCTATTTACATTCCCCACTTCAACCATCTGTAGAAAAATTAGCGCCCGTTTTAATTGTACATGGTATAGAAGACCCAGTTGTACCTATTGAACAAGGGAGGCGATCACGTGATTCTTTTACAAATTTAGGGGCAAATATACAATATCAAGAATTTGATATGGGGCATGAAATTCGCCCAGAAATTTTGAAGTTAATGCGAAATTTTGTTATAGATGTTATAGCAAAAGCTTAGAAGGACTATTATATTATAGATATGTTAATAGCACTCTATCTTGATTAATACTTTCAGCAGATGCCATTTCAGGGAGGTTGGTTTTGATGCAAACTGTAACCCGTTCTTTAAACGAAGTTTCTAATCTTACTGTAGATGATGTAGCTAAGTTGGCTTTTCGTCTGGAAGAAGATGACTATAAAAATCCTTTTGACGGGTTAAAAGATTGGCACCTGCTACGAGCGATCGCCTTTCAACGTCCAGAGTTAATTGAACCTTATATCCATTTATTGGATCTAGAGCCTTGTGATGAGGCTTGAGGAAAATTTGGGAAATAGTCAGTTAATAATTTAATCATTTGTTTATGTGGGAGTGTTAGTTTTCTCAGAGAATAACCAGGAGATTTTTTACTTTGGGTATTCTTTATCTAACACTCCTTATTTATTTATAGTAATCATATTTCAATCGTAAGATTTTAGTGCTCATTAGGAGTCAGATAGGGTAAATGTCGGATTGGCGAAGTACAGGAGTCAGGAGTCAGGATATAAAACGATTTTGATTGCTCTTAAATATTATTAAATATCTCATATACCAATTCCCATAATGGTGAGGTACAAAATTCTAGCTTTAAGGGAATAGGGAATAATAAAAAGATAAAAAGATAACTTTACTTCACGAGGTTGGGAAACGCTATAAATCATTCTTGATTACTATAAATTTTTCAAAAATGATTACTTATAGTTTCAGGAATATAGTTTTCTAAATAAGTTTTAAAACATTACAACATAAGCGCAGATTACTATATTATGGGTAGAAAGGTTTTAATTGGTATTTGTGGTGGTATCGCAGCTTATAAAGTTTGTGAAGTAGTTTCTACTTTAGTAAAATCTGGAGTTGAAGTTAGAGCAATTTTGACGGATGCTGCTCAACAATTTATTACACCTCTGACTTTATCTACTCTCTGTCGTTATCCTGCTTATACAGACCAAGATTTTTGGCAACCTTCTCACGGACGCCCGCTGCATATTCAGTTAGGAGAATGGGCAGAAATAATAGTTATTGCTCCCCTTACAGCAAATACTTTGGCAAAATTAGTCTATGGTTTTGCTGATAATTTGCTGACTAATACTGTTTTAGCTTCTAGTTGCCCCATTTTATTAGCTCCGGCGATGAATACTGATATGTGGGAACAAACAGCAGTACAACGAAATTGGCAACAAATATTGACAGAAAAACGATTTCATGGTATGTATCCTGGTGCTGGAATTTTAGCTTGCGATCGCATTGGTCAAGGTCGAATGGCGGAACCTAGGGAAATAGTAACCAAAATAGAATCTTTATTATACACAGCAGGTAAAAGAGATTTAGCAGGTAAGAAAATATTAATTAGTGCAGGGGGAACGCGGGAACATTTAGATCCTGTGAGATTTATTGGTAATCCTTCTACAGGTAAAATGGGAATAGCTTTGGTTCAGGCAGCATTGCATCGGGGAGCAAATGTAACTTTGGTGCATAGTATTGTGGGAGAGTTGCACTTGTCGGGGGTAAAAATTATAGAAGTAGTGAGTGCTGCTCAGATGCAGCAAGCAATGTTAGCTAATTTTCCAGAAGCAGATATAACTGTAATGACTGCTGCAGTGGCAGATGTAAAGCCTGCTGAATATAGTAGTGAGAAATTGCCCAAGCGATCGCTACCAAATTCATTACCTTTAGCAGCAGTACCTGATATTGTGGCAGAGTTGGGAAAATTAAAACAGTCTCACCAATATTTAATTGGTTTTGCGGCACAGACTGGAGATATTGTTGCCCCTGCGTTGGAGAAATTGCGGGTTAAAAATTTAGATGCTATTGTTGCTAATCCTGTAGATCGCGAAGGTGCGGGTTTTGGTAGTAATACGAATCAGGGAATTTTTCTGGATGCGGAAGGTCGTCAGTTGGATATTCCGTCTTGTAGTAAATTAGAGATGGCGCATCGTTTGTGGGATTTTGTTTTGGAGAGGAGTCAGGAGTCAGGAGTCAGAATGAAGAGGGAAGAAGGAGTCAGGAGACAGAATGAAGAAGTTGGGAGTAATTAAAAGCTAAAAAATGATAACTGTGATAACTAACTGGTAAAGAGCAACTTAAAACTAAAAACAGTTAACTGAAAAGACATGGGCAGACCAAAAAGAGAATTTAAATCAGGGTACTCCTACCACATTACGACTCGGTGCAATAACAGAGACTTCAACCTCACCCGTAGGGAAACCAGGGAAATTCTACTACATATCATCAAACAAGCACAGGAAAAATACCCATTAAAACTTTACGCCTTGTGCATCATGCTCAATCATGTTCACTACTTGATGGAAGCTGAAAACCATGTGTCATTGCGAGCATAACGGAGTGAAGCGTTTGCGGAGCATTCCTGAAGGGAAAGCAATCTCAAACCTAGAGATTGCTTCATTACGCTGACGCTCCATTCGCAATGACTTTGTAGTAAATGCACTGGATAAATTGGTATTCTGCCATGTCTTTCAACGCTCTCCTTAACCGCAAAGGACACTTTTGGGAACAAAGATACATCTGTCATGGGTTCCCCAACTCTGATAAAGAAAGAGCATTAAACACCATCCGTTATATTCATGCTAACCCCAAAGCAGCAGGAATGAGAGAAGGCTTTTTCTACGACTTTTCTAACTATGGCACTTATGAACAACTAACAACGGATGGCATTACTCAATGGCATCCAGCTTTCTTTGAGTTAGGTACATCATTAGAAAAATGCGCCAACAAATACAAAGGTTTCTGTCGGCGTTATACATCCAGGAAAAAACCAACCAAGAAAAATGATTGGGGAAAGAGAATATTGAGAGGAATATTGAGCAAAGTTCCCAAAACGAAAGTATCCCCTGGACAAATTCCCTTACCATTTTTGATAGAAAAAATAGTCTTGATAGAAATTCCAGCAATAGCTGAGACAGCGATAAATTTTATAAAAGCGAATCGTTTTCCCTATTATTCTGTGAGTTGCTAGGGGCGAGTTTAGCCGAAAACTTTGATACATGATATTAATTCATCTAAACCCGCCCCGCGCCTGGTGGTGCATGATATTGCCAGGGGGCGGGTTTAGCAAAATTTCGACAATTTTGCCTAAAACCTATTAAAAACCCGCCCCTACACATATATGTTGTTATGTAGGGCAATTCTAGAATAAATTGTACAGGAAAGTTCAAAGTCAGTTAAACTAACAACAGTTATTAAGGAATTAATTATGTTTGAACTTTTTGCAAGTCTGCTGATAACACAACGGATGTTAGATTGGTATCCCATAGGTGCTAACCGTGTAGTAACAACATCAATCAACATGAACACTATTGAATACCTGGGCGATAATTTGTGGGGCGCAGAAATATTAAAGCAATACGATCGGGAAGATGATGATGGGATGAGAGAAGTCTATATGGGTGTGCAAATTGATTGTAACACTCGCAAATATCTGCCTATAGTAATCAGACGAGTAACTGCTTCTGGTAAAGTTCTTGGCAAAACAGCATTAGGAGGAAATAAGTTCATATCTCCTATTGGTTCAGAAAAAGGAATTTTGATGATATGCGATCGCTAATATATTTAACATACAGCGCTTTCCGTTGTGATAAGGTACAAAATTTTAGGTTTGAGGGAACAGGGAACAGGGAACAGAAAAGAATAAAAACAACTGTACCTCATAGCTTTGGAAACTGCTGTAATATCTATTTACAAAAATATTAGAAACCTACACAGAGAAGTGGTGCTTTTGTGTAAAGTTTTTGTTTGTAGTAGGGCTTTAGCCCATCAGATGGATATTTCTAAGGCTAAAGCCCTACTACGAGCTTTGACGATCGCTATTCAAAGGGACATAATCTTATGCAGAAACCGGGTTGCCCAAAGAAATTTCCTCGTTTGAAAGACAATAATTAAGGTAATAAACCTGGTTTCTTGGTTGGTTTGTGTAGGAGTTTAAATAAACATCTCCGAAAATCAAAAATAAAATCAATTCTTATCTATAAATTATCAATTATTTCTTCCTGTTCCCTGTTCCCTCTTTTCTCGATATTTCTAATATCATGTCCAGATAATTAGTGATAAAAAAACTTTCTCCTTTTTATAGTTGATTTTTATCCTCTTCCCTCCTGACTCCTGACTCCTGAATCCTGGCTCCTCCCTCGTTATTTATAACTATTCAATCGGACATAATATAATAATAAATCTATTCAAAAAAGCAATTTTTAGTAAAATAATTATGACCTAAAAAAAATCTCAAAAAAAAGATGACATTCAATCTTACAGGATATGAAAATTTAATATCCATTCATCATGGAGAAAATTCTGAGGTTTATCGAGCAACACAAATTAAAGATAAGCTTTCAGTCATTCTGAAAATACTTAAAGCTGACTATCCTACCCCGGAACAACTAAGGCGCTACAAACAGGAATATTACCTTACTAATACTTTGAAATTATCCAATGTTGTTAAAGCTTATAGTTCGCAAGAATGGAACCGAAAATTTGTAATTGTATTTGAAGATTTTGGGGGGATTTCTCTTAAACAATGGTTAACAGAATATTCTGAAGGATTGACTATAGATTTATTCTTATCTGTGGCAATAAAAATTACTGAGGCATTA
The DNA here is from genome assembly GCF_050015975.1 of Dapis purpurea BLCC-M126. Taxonomy (NCBI): domain Bacteria; kingdom Bacillati; phylum Cyanobacteriota; class Cyanophyceae; order Oscillatoriales; family Microcoleaceae; genus Dapis; species Dapis purpurea. Next base: position 38,972 of record NZ_JBNHER010000272.1, read on the forward strand.
GGGCAACTTCACAGTCAGAATGTAATTCATAAAGATATTAATCCAGCGAACATTGTCCTCAACCCAGAGACGATGGAATTAAAATTGATTGATTTAGGAATTTCGACTCAACTAAGTAGAGAAAATCCTATTTTAGAATCTCCAAATACTTTAGAAGGAACTCTTGCTTATATTTCCCCGGAGCAAACTGGACGAATGAACCGGATACTTGACTATCGTAGTGATTTTTATTCTTTAGGGGTAACATTTTATGAGTTATTAGCGGGGAAATTACCTTTTACGAGTAACGATCCTATAGAGTTAGTTTATTGTCATATTGCTAAGGTTCCTCCGGCATTAGGCAACAAAAGAAAAATCCCACAAGTTGTTGCAGATATTGTGACTAAATTGATGGCGAAAAATGCAGAAGATCGTTATCAAAGTACATGGAGATTGAAGGTAGATTTAGAAGAATGTGAGAGACAGTGGAGCAAAAGTAGTAATATTACTCAGTTTACTTTGGATCAGAATGATGTGTCCGATTGCTTTGATATTCCCCAAAAGCTTTATGGTAGAGAAGGAGAAATTTCTAGATTACTTGCAGCATTTGATCGTGTTGCCGAAGCTAACCAAGGAGTAGAGAGCAATAATAATTTTACCTCTGAACTGATATTGGTAAGTGGTTATTCTGGTATTGGCAAAACAGCTTTAGTACGATCGCTCTACAAACCTATTACGGAAAAACGAGGTTATTTTATTTCGGGTAAATTCGATCAATTTCAAAGGAATATTCCTTATTCTGCTTTGGTAAATGCTTTTACAGATTTAGTGAAGCAATTGTTAGGGGAATCAGATAATATTCTGCAAGAATGGCAAAATAAAATACTCAAAGCATTAGGAGATAATGGTCAAGTTGTAATTGATGTTATCCCAGATTTGGAATTAATTATTGGTACTCAACCTCAAGTACCAGAATTTGTTGGAATTGAGGTAACGAACCGTTTCAATCTAGTTTTTCAAAAATTTATCCAGGTATTTTGTGACTCTGAACATCCTTTAGTAATATTTTTAGATGATTTACAGTGGGCAGACTCGGCAACTTTAAATTTATTGGAATCTTTATTGGGAGACAGTAAAATTAAGTATTTATTGTTGATATTTGCTTATCGGGATAATGAAGTAGATGATACTCATCCGCTAATTTTAACTATCAACAAGCTCCAAGAAAAAGGAACTAATCTAGAACAAATTATTTTAACTCCTTTATTGTTGGAGCAAGTAGGAGAAATGATTGCTGACACATTACATCTAGAAAAAAATAATGTTGAAGATTTAGTGGAATTAGTCAACCGGAAAACTCAAGGAAATCCATTTTTTACCAATCAGTTTCTCAAAAATCTCTACAACGAAAATTTATTAAAATTTAATTATAATCTGAGTCAATGGCAATGGAATTTAGAGGAAATTGAAAGGCTAGAATTTACAGATAATGTGGTGGAATTAATGGTAGGGCAGTTAAATAAGTTACCCCTATCAGTACAGGATATTTTATCAACGGCAGCTTGTTTAGGAACAGAATTTGATTTAAAAATACTTTCCTCGATAAGTCAAAAAACTTATTCAATTATTTTTGAGGAACTAAAAATAGCAATAGACCAAGGTTTTGTTATTACCAAATCTACTTTAGACGAGAATCTTTTAATTCAAGACTATCAGTTTGGGCACGACCGCATTCAACAAGCGGCTTACTCTTTAATTCCTCTATCCCAAAAACAAAACATTCACTATCAAATTGGCAAAATTATTCTGGCAAATACATCTGAATCTCAACTCAATGAGAATATTTTTAAAATTGTTAATCAAATTAATATTGCTGAAGATTTAATTAATGATGATCTAGAAAAAGAACAAATATCAAAACTTAATTTGATTGCCGGACAAAAAGCAAAATTATCTACTGCTTATGAAGCGGCAAAAGGTTACTTTAATCTGGGAATTAAATTACTTGGTGGCTACCGGGCATGGAAAGAATCCTATAACTTGGTATTTCAAATTCATTTAGCTCTGGCTGAAGTACAATTAATGAGTGTTGATTTTGATTCATTAGATCGGACAATAGATATTTTGCTCAACTTTGTAAAATCTTCTTTAGATACTACTAAAGTTTATGAAATAAAAGTTGATCGATATAGTTTACAAGGTCAATATCAAGAAGCTATTCAAGTGGGTTTAGAAGGTTTAGAAAAAATTGGGATTTATGTAAATCGAAATAATTTAGAAAATTTAATTCAAGACGAATTAGTAACTCTTGAACGGAACATTCAGGAGAAAATACAAAATCGTTCGATTCTTTCTTTACTAGATTTACCAATAGCAACTAATCCAGAGATTTGTTCGACAATTAAGTTATTATTGAGTTTAGATGCACCAACATATTTAATTCCAGATCTGGATTTATATAGTTTTGTTAGTTTAAGAGCAGCTAACTTATCAGTAGAATATGGAAATATTCCTGAATCAATTAAAGCTTATGGTAATTATGGTTTTATTTTAGGATTAAAAAATCAGTATAAAAAAGGATTTGAATTTGCTAGTTTTGCTATTCAACTGAGTCATAAACTCAATAACAAATCTCAAAAATGTAGAGTTTCGGCAGTAACGGGAGGGTGGATTCAAGTATGGGCAAAATCAATCCAAGGAGCGGCTAACATTAACTATGAAGGATTTGTAGCAGGTATGGACTCCGGAGAAGTTCAATTTGCTTCATACAATTTATACTGTCACATTTGCAATCGAATATTTGCAGGAGATCGCCTAGACAATATTGCAGCAGATATTGAAAAACATTTAACAACTGCCAAAAAACTGAAGAATGATATATTACAAAGTTTACTGGGCGCAGGTAGATTTTTTGCCAACCAATTGTCTGAAGCTTTAGATAATTCGGAGAACGATCGCTTAAATCAGGAAGCTCAAGATTGGATTCGCTCTCAAGAAGTTTCTCAAACATATATGCCACTGAGCGTTTACTATATTCTACAAATGCAAGCATCTTATTTAGAGCACAATTTTGAGCTAAGTCTATTACAGATGGAAAAAGCTGGTAAATTTTTAGATGCTTGTCAGGGTTTTACAATTTCTAGCCTTTATTATTTCTATAGTTCTCTGATTTTACTCAGTTTAGATTTAAGTTTGTCTGAAGTCGAACGGAATCAAGCACGACTCAAAAATTGGTCGGAAAATTGCCCAGAAAATTTCGAGCATAAATATTTTCTGGTAACAGCAGAAAGAGCGCGAATTGAAGGAAAAAAGTCGGAAGCAATAGAATTCTACGATTTGGCGATCGCTGGAGCTAAGGAGCAGAAATTTATCCAAGAAGAAGCTCTTGCCAACGAACTAGCAGCTAAATTTTACCTAAATTGGGGCAAAGAGCAAATTGCCCGAACATATATGTTAGAAGCTCGTTATTGTTATCAGCATTGGGGAGCAAAAGCCAAAGTCAAACACTTGGAGAAGAAATATCCTCAGTTATTGCGCTCTCTCCAAGAGGAAAAGTCTGACATTTCTCAAAGCAATAGCAGTAGTGGGGAAGAACTCGATCTGAGTACAGTAATGAAATCCTCCGAAGCAATAGCTTCCGAGATTAAGCAAGAAAATTTGTTACAAACATTGATGAAAATTCTCCTCGAAAATGCGGGGGCACAAATAGGTTGTTTGCTACTTCCGACAACATCCCCAGGATCGGGAAATCTCTCTATCGCTATTTATAGCAAGGATAATACTACCAATATCTCACCTAACCAAGTTATCTCTGAACTTTTACCAGAGATGATTATCCTTTATGTGGAACGCACTCGTAAAAGCATAGTTATTGATGATGCCAGTTCATCAGAGAAATTTGGTAAAGATGCCTATATTCAAGCTGTAAAACCATTTTCGATCCTATGTTATCCTTTACTCGATCGAGGTCAACTTGTTGGTATAGTTTATTTAGAAAATAAAATTACCATTGGAGCTTTTACCAGCGATCGGATTGAATTTTTGCAATTAATTAGCGGACAAGCAGCGATCGCTTTAAGTAATGCCAAACTTTATGCTCAAGTTGAAGACTATGCTAATAGTTTGGAAGAAAAAGTGACTGAAAGAACAGCAGAATTAGAAATAGCTAAAGAAAAAGCCGAAGTTGCCAACCAAGCCAAAAGTAGTTTTATTGCCAATATGAGTCACGAATTACGCACTCCTTTAAATGCTATTTTAGGATTTTCTCAAATTATGATGCGCTCTCAAACATTATCTCAGGAAGATAAAGGAAATATTGGTATTATTAATAATAGTGGAGATTACTTATTAACCTTAATCAACAATATTTTAGACCTATCTAAAATCGAAGCCGGAAAAATGACTCTTAATATCTCTAATTTTGACTTTTATTCATTATTAGAAGAGGTAGAAGATTTATTACATTTCAAAGCAGAAAATAAGGGATTACAACTATTATTCGATTATCACGAAAATTTGCCTCGATATATTAGTACCGATGAAACCAAGTTACGTCAAGTTTTAATCAATCTCATTAATAATGGGATTAAATTTACATCTGAAGGAGGAGTTTCTGTCTCAGTTAACAATTATCAGTCACCAGTTATCAGTGAATGCTTAAAAAATCATGTTCAATCTGCTTTGAAGAATCAGGAAGATAGAATAATTGAAACTTCCCAACAACCATCAAATATTTGCTCGTTACTTTTCACTATAGAAGATACAGGAGTTGGGATAGCAGAATCAGAATTAGCTCAAATATTTGAACCATTTGTACAAACAGAAAGTGGGAAACAAAGTCAAGAAGGTACAGGTTTGGGATTACCAATTAGTCGTAAATTTGTAGAGTTAATGGGGGGCGATATTACTGTCAAAAGTCAACTAGGAAAAGGTACAACTTTTACTTTTAATATTCAACCTACTATTGTTAGTGATGTTGATGTAGAAACGAAACAACCTACTCATCATGTTATTGCTTTAAAACCAGGGCAAAATCGCTATAAAATTCTGATTGTTGACGATCGCTCAAACAATCGTTTACTGTTAATCAAATTACTACAACCATTAGGTTTTGAAATCCAAGAAGGAATTAATGGTCAAGAAGCAATCCAAAAATGGGAAGAATGGGAACCTCATTTAATTTTTATGGATATGAGAATGCCAGTTATGGATGGTTATGAAGCAACCCAATATATAAAAGGTACGGTTAAAGGAAATGCTACAGCAATTATTGCTTTAACTGCAAGTATATTAGAGGAAGAAAAAGCAATAGTATTATCAGCAGGATGTAATGATTTTATTAGAAAACCATTTCGACAATCCCAAATATTTGAAGCTCTAGAAAAACACTTAGGGGTTGAATATATTTATGAAGAAGAACAAGATCGGAAGCAAACTAAATCAGAAATTCTCAGTCCAGAGGATTTGACTTTGATGCCTCAAGAATGGTTAGATAGATTATATGATGCAACTGAATCTTTAGATGATGAGTTAGTTTTAGAATTAATAGAAGAAATTCCTCAAGAATATTATTTATTAGCAGAGAAATTAATGACTTTTGTTGAAGATTTTCAACTTGATAATATTACAAAGATCATAGAAAATTTAGATACAAAATAAGTAAGTAATCGGACAGAAATATTTACATATTAGTATTAAGACTAGATAAGGGTTTCTGCTTTAAGTCTATGGGTAGTACATTAGTAAAGTGTGGGATAACTAATCAAGTAGTTCGAGTTCCAATAAGCGATGTAGCTATGCTAGGTTTCGATATGCATGAACATGGTATTTTGAATCAAATTATGTATTTTTTTGCACGTCCATAACAGCAGCATAATTTCTTGTGACAATTCATGCACATTATCGCTATTCATCCAGAAATCAACTGATAATAAGAATATGTGAAAAAGCCAAAAAAACTCCAAAATTTTCTTTATGCACAACCAGTTTATGTAATTAATTTTGTCTAACGATAGCGTTTCTCAGACTAATGAGGTCAACCTATCTTTATTTCTCTTTTATTCCCTGTTCCCTAAAACCTATAATTTTGAGGGATAATTCTTCCGACTATATCCTTTGTAATTGCTTATTCCTCATGATAACTGATAACTGAAATGACTCCTGCCCTAACCCATAAGACTTTTTCGGCAAACTATATTTAATATGTAATTTTTTTTTAATAAACAATGCAACGCCCAAAACTAGCAAATATTTTAGTAGTTGACGATCTTCCAGCAAATCTGAAAGTTTTAGTCAATATCCTAAAAAATCAAGATTATAAAATTAGAAAAGTAACTAATGGTCAAAGTGCTATAAAAGCAGTAAAAAAAGAACTTCCTGATCTGATTTTATTAGATATAAAAATGCCAGATATGGATGGCTATGAAGTTTGTCAAAAATTAAAATCAGATAAGGAAACCAAAGATATTCCTATTATTTTCATTAGTGCTTTAAGTGAAGTATTTGATAAAGTTAAGGCATTTGAAGTGGGGGGAATAGACTATATTACTAAACCTTTCCAACAAGAAGAAGTTCTAGCAAGAATCAAGAGTCAATTGACGATTCAAAATCAGAAAATACTTTTACAAAAAGAAAAAGCATTAATTTCTAGTATTTTAACTAATTCCCTTGATGGAATTGCTGCTTTAGAAGCAGTAAGAAATCCCAAAACATCAAAAATTGAGAGTTTTCGTTGTCTAGTCATAAATCCTATTCTGGCAAAAGTATTTTATCAAAATGTAGAAAATTTAACGGGGAAATTAATCTCCCAAAAACTTATTAATCAAATAGACACAAATTTATTTGACTTATTTGTTAGAATTGTAGAAACAGGAATACCTTTAAACAGAGACTTGACTTATGAGTATGAAAAAGTACAAAAATGGTATAATTTTAGTGCTGTTAAATTAGCAGATGGATTGACAATTACAGTCAGAGATATTACCGCTAGAAAAAAGGTAGAATTAGAATTAAATTCTTTGGCAACTAGAGACGGACTAACAGGAATTTATAATCGTCGCAGTTTTGATGAAATTCTAGTCAGAGAATGGGGCCGTTGTCAAAGGGAAAAACAATTTTTATCCTTAATTTTATGTGACGTAGATTACTTTAAACTTTACAATGATTTTTATGGACATCAAGGAGGTGATAATTGTTTAAAACAAATAGCTAAAACTATCAATGATGCCCTCAAAAGATCGTCAGATTTAGTTGCCCGTTATGGAGGAGAAGAATTTGTAGTGATTTTACCGCATACAAATCGAGAAGGAGCGATTGCTTTAGTAGAAAATATCCAAAAAGCAATTCGCTTACAAGCTATTCCTCATGAAAAATCGGAAGTTAGTGCTGTTGTTTCTCTCAGTTTGGGAATTGCTAGTATGATACCTACATTAGAAAGTTCCCCTAATACCTTAATTGAGATGGCAGATCAAGCCTTGTATCAAGCAAAAGATCGGGGGCGCGATTGTTATTCAGTAAATTCCTAAGTATCTAGCTGATGATGTAAGGTTTTAAAGATTTAAGCTTCTTTATACTAAAATGAGAAAAATATTAGGGAAAGTAGATGACACCATCTTTTACAAGAGGACAAAAAGTAAAAGTTTATAATCCAGGTAGACCTATACTAGCAGTGGTGCTTGATATAGAATATGCCAATGGTACATTTATTTATTTACTGAAAAATGAAGAAACTAGCCACATATTTAGAGACAAAGAAAAATGGATTCATAGAAGACATCCATACGATATGTAATCTCAAATCCATTTAATTCCTGATAAAAAAATGTTCTATCTTCAATCATTGCCAAATCTTTCTCAATTCTCTTTCCTCCTAACTCCTGGGACGAATGGCCATTCGTCCCTATAACATCTAATTATATCATGTCCGGTTGAATAGTTATAATTAAAGCTTGTAGTTGGGCTTTAGCCCTATCTACAGTTCGGGCTAAAGCCCAACTACAAACCATATACTTTTTTATCACTGATTATTCGGACATCATATTACACCAATGCTAATTGTACAATTTTGTTTAGTTACTACTACTCGGCCTAATCTAACTTATCAATCCCCAGATCCAGCTTTCCAAGCAATAGCTTGACTCGGTTGAGGATCGGGTAACTTCAGAGAAACTAAAGCTGCTGCTAAAACAAACAACGTCGATACCCACAGACAACCAACTAAACCAAATATCTGATAAACTAACCCAGATAAAACTGTACCTGCAAGACGACCACCAGAATTAGCCATATAATAGAAGCCAACATTTAAAGCTACTTTGTCATCATCAGTAAATGCCAATACCAGGTAGGAATGAACGGCAGAGTTAAAAGCAAACACTACACCAAATAACATCAACCCACCAACAATAACCAAATTAGCAGGTAAACCGAATTGTAGCGCCATAGCGATCGCGCAGGGAATACCAGTTAATGTAAATGTCCAAAACTGGATAGTTTGTGATTGTGGTGGCTCACCAGACCCAAATTTTTGTATAAGTGTTGGTGCTAAAGATTGAATAATACCATAGCCAATTACCCAACAAGCCATAAATCCACCAACTTGATAAAACGACCAACCCAAAACACCTTGTAAGAAAACGGGTAATCCTACTACAAACCAGACATCTCGCGAACCAAATAAAAAGAAGCGGGCAGCAGAAAGAATATTAATTTCCTGACTTTTAGAAAAAAGTTGTTTAAATTTCACCTTCTGCTTAATTTTACCCATCCCCTTTGGCAACATTAAACCAGTGAACATAATCAAAAAGAGTCCCCCCGCCATTATCCACAGAGCATTAACAAATCCAAATAATGACAGCAGCGCACTACCTACAAAAAAACCAACTCCTTTAAGAGCATTCTTAGAACCAGTTAACACTGCCACCCACTTAAATAGAGATGATTGAGCATCTTGGGGAACTACTAACCTAATAGCACTTTTAGAACTCATTTTCGTTAGGTCTTTGGCAACTCCAGAAAATGCTTGTGCTACCATCACATAAAACACAGCCAACCACTGCGCCCAATTTTGGTCTACATAAGAAAGCATAATCAGGGACAAAACCTGTAACCCAATACCACTGTAGAGAGTCACTCTTAATCCAAACTGAGAACCGATCCAACCGCCGAAAAAATTAGTGAAGATGCCAAAAACTTCATAAAATAAGAACAAAGAGGCGATTTCTATGGGAGTATAGCCAATTTTGTAGAAGTAGAGTAGCACCAACATTCGCAAAGCACCATCAGTAATGGTGAAGCCCCAGTAGGCAAGCGTGACTAGGGCATAATTTCTTAAACTAGCACTTGTGGTAGAAGCCATAGATTTTAATTATTCCAAAATAATACTAAATTCAACAGGACTTAGGCATTAGGTAGGAAAAACTAGGGTTTGATATCATGTCCGGTAGCATCGGTATTGTATAGGAAAGGTAAGGAAGAAGGAAGAAGGAAGAAGAAAGAAGCTTTAATAAAAGGAAAAATCTGACATAAAGTAGATATTTCCACGGCTTTTACACAAACGATACCAACGGACATGATATGATATAAAATCCGGATAATTAATATAGCCAAGTCATTGCGACTGGAACCGAGTGGAAGGAAGCAATCTCAGGGATGCACTGAGATTGCTTCCTTCTCGGTTGCAATGACGACTATTCAACGGGATTCTATATGAGATTGCTTCCCTATAAGTCGCAATGACGAAAATACCTTGTACTGCCTAAGTCATATTCAAGAAAGGTAGTTATATTACGTTCTTTTGAATACTTAATAATTAGGCTGGTAGTTGCTCTTTAGTGCTAGGGAAATATTTGGAAGGCGCTAAAGCGCAACTACAAACAAGTAGTTACTTGAAGATATTCAAAAGTTATTGGCGTAGCATTCCACACGAAAAGGTGAATGCTGAGAATAACTACTTCAAACTTAGAGCAACTTTTCGAGCTAACTCTGCCATGCGGTTAGCATAACCCCATTCATTGTCATACCAAGCCAAAATTTTAACTTGAGTTTCGTCTACTACCATTGTTGAGAGAGCATCAATAATAGAAGATCGGGGGTCATCTTTATAGTCAACGGAAACTAAAGGACGTTCTTCATAACCCAAAATTCCTTTGAGTGGTGGTTGTTGTGATGCAGTTTCCAATAAACTGTTAATTTCTCCTACTGTGGTAGGGCGAACTACCTCAAATACACAGTCTGTCAAAGAAGCATTTAACAAAGGAACTCGTACTGCTAAACCATTCAACTTACCATTAAGTTCTGGATAAATTAATCCGATCGCTGTTGCCGATCCGGTTGTGGTAGGAATTAGTGAAAGACTTGTAGCTCTGGCACGACGTAAATCTTTATGAGGTGCATCAACAATAATCTGAGTATTAGTATTGTCATGGATAGTGGTAATAACTCCATGTTTAATTCCTAATCCTTCGTGAATTACCTTCACCACTGGAGCTAAACAGTTGGTAGTACAAGAAGCTGCCGTAAGTAAGTGATGTTTTTCAGGTTCATAGAGATGATCATTTACACCCATGACAACATTTAAAGCTTCTTCCTTGACTGGTGCCGCAACAATCACCTTTTTTACACCATGCTCAAAGTAAGGTTCGAGGGTGCTTTTAGTCCTAAATTTGCCAGAACATTCCAATACAATATCAACACCAAATTTTTCCCAAGGTACTTCACCTGGTTGGGAATATTCACTGAAACTCAGAGGTGTACCATCAATTATTACTTGGTCACCTGCTGCTTCTACTTCCGGGGACCACCTGCCATGTACAGAATCAAACTTAAGTAAATGTGCTGCTGCTGTCGTTCCTCCTTTAATTTCATTAATGTGAACAAATTCTAGTTCCGGCCATCCCCAAGCTGCACGGAGTCCTAACCTTCCCATACGACCAAATCCATTAATTCCAATGCGTATTGCCATATTTTTTCCTCCTTTAAAGGGTGTTTTAACAACTAAAATTTATGAAAATAACCTACTGGATTGACAAATCTAAATTGGTGCGTTACGAAGGTTTGTTAAATGCTTTGCACAGTCTAGATTTTCGCCGTCTAACGCACCCTACTGGAACGTTTCATCTTAAATGTTGCAATAGAAAAGTGTCTAGAGATTGCTTCACTGTCGTTCGCAATGACAAATCTAATGCACTATTTTAGTTGAAACGGTCCACTACTGGACTAAATCTGCCTGCAGTTGCAGAAAAATTTGCGGTTTTTCTTGAGACTGTTCCATTGAAGTTTTGTTCAAACATTTCTACTCATCTTGATTTGAGGCGCAGAAATATCAATAAATATTCTACCTGTTGTTTTACTTGCTCTCGAGCTTGACGAAATATCTCAACAGAATTGCCTTCAGGATCGGGAATTTGCCACTCCTGGAATTCTTCAACCATTAGCCATTCTACAGGTAACATATTTCCACAACCACACATAGAAGCAACAACATCAAAATCTTGAGAGTTGAAATTATCTATTCTTTTAGAAGTTTGCTGACAAATATCAATTCCAACTTCAGACATAACCTGAATGGTGAGTGGATGAACTGAACTCTTTTCTAACCCTGCACTAATAAAAGTAAATTTTCCATCTGGATCTAGAGAATGAGCAAATCCTTCTGCCATTTGGGAACGGGCAGAATTTTTATGACACACAAACATTACTCGTTTCATTTTCTTGTTTCATAACGATTAATTTTATTGACAACAAGTTATTGACAACAAGTAGATTTTGCTGAATTTGACTCAATGCTAACAACTAGATTTTTTTCTGGTGTAGTATCCGCAACTTTGACTACAAACACCTCCCAACGGTTGCCATCGGGATCTGTAACCCAAACTTTATCTTGAAGTGCATAACAGCAGTCTGTATTATGTTCTTCAAATATTGATAATCCACCAATCTTAAATCTCTCAATTGCTGCTGTTACTTCCTGGGAAGTCTCTACCTGTATTCCCAAGTGGTCTAAGTTTCCACCTGAATGCACATTTTCCACTAAGTTAAGGGTAAGATTCAGAGGTGGGTTAGCAATATCAAATTTTGCGTAATCAGATTTATACTTAACTGGTGCAACACCAAACAAAGCTTGATAAAATTCAACAGATTTTTCTAGGTTAGATGCTCTTAGAGCAATATGAGTTTTGAGAATAGACATATTTGTGATTCCTCAAATTTAACAATTTAAACAACTTAATTTTTGGCTAAATCTTGTAAAAAGCTACTTTGAGATTCCCGTAAATCAATTTCTGGATTTGCTGTTAAAATAATCTCCATTGCTTCATCGTAAGACGATCCAGAATTAATCAAATACCCGGCAAGAGCAGTAGCTGTTCGCCTTCTGCCATTGGTGCAATGAATTGCAACTGCATTATTTTGACTATCAATAAAATCCTGTAATTGTTGAACTTGTTCTTGAGTTGGTGCAGTTCCTCCTTTAATTGGTAACCACAGGTGAGGTAAGTTAGCTTGCTGATAAAGTTCTAAATTAGATGGATCATCCATTACAGAGACTATTGCTCCAATACCTAATTTATGTAATTCTGGTAACTCTTCTGCTATTGGTTTCCGCACTCCTGCTAGTTTACCTGGAATCACCCACCACAAATTTTCTGCTATCGGTTGAGTTGTTTCTTGTTCCATTGTTAGTTTTCCTTTTCTTGATATTGACTTAGGAAAAATCAGCAAGCAAGATACTTGCGCTACTCGAATTTACAACAACGGGGGTCAATCAATGTTGCTTTTTCTGGTTCGCGAGGAAACCAAAAAGCTGTACGTTGACATACTTTTACCAACATTAACATTACTGGCACTTCAATTAATACTCCCACTACCGTTGCCAAAGCAGCTCCAGAATTTAAGCCAAATAGAGTAACCGCAGTAGCGATCGCTACTTCGAAATGATTACTCGCTCCAATTAAAGCAGCAGGTGCAGCATCTTCATAATGTATATTCATTTTCAAAGCTGCTACATAAGTAATCAAGAAAATAAAATTAGTCTGGATAAAAAGTGGTACTGCTATTAATAATATGTGAAATGGATTTTCGACAATTAATTCTCCCTTAAAAGCAAATAACAAAACTAAAGTTATCAATAATGCAGCAGTAGAAATAGGACTTAAATACTTAAGAAACTTACGTTCAAACCAAGCTTTACCTTTATATTTAAAAATCCAGTAACGACTATACATTCCAGCAGCCAGAGGTAAACCTACATAAATTAGCACTGATAAAACAATAGTTTCCCAAGGTACTGTTAAATTATTTGCTGATAATAACCATCGCCCAAGTGGAGCATACAAAAACAACATTGTCAAAGAATTAATCGCCACCATTACTAATGTGTGCCCCTGGTTACTATAAGAAAGATAACCCCACATTAATACCATGGCCGTACAAGGTGCAATACCGAGTAATATTGTGCCAGCGATGTAAGAGTCGGCGATAGCGACTTCTGTACCCCGCAATATTTCCGTGCCTGTTAGTAGCGAGCGGAATAACCAACCAATAAAAAATTGGGCAAATGCTACCATTGTGAAAGGTTTAATTGCCCAATTTACGACTAATGTTAAGATTACAGGTTTAGGAGCACGAGCAGCATTTTTGGCTTGAGTAAAATCTATTTTGACCATGATGGGATACATCATAAAAAATAGACAGATAGCAATGGGGATAGATACTTGATAAATGCTCATAGCATCTAATGTTTTTGCTACACCAGGAAATGTTTTCCCCAAAGCTATACCTGCAAAAATGCACAATGCTACCCAAATAGTCAGATATTTTTCAAAGAAACTAAGTTGACCACCTGCTTGCACAGCAGATGTATTAACTTGGGGTGAATTTGTAGTCATAATTTGTACAATTAATATTCTGTTCGTTTCGTGAGAACTTCATAAATAGTTAAGTTGAGCTGTGCTTCCCCACCAAACACAGTTCCTACTTTTGTTTTATGATAGTTGCGGTAAAGTTTCATATAGCTCTCTTCCCCAAAAGCAACGTAACCTACAGAATTTACTGCTGCTTGAGCATTTTTCATGTAAAAGTCAATGAATTCATTCATTAATGGGTTATTTTGTGCTGATACTGCATTTACATAAATAAATAGTGGTCTAGCTAAGGGTTGATATTTGGCTTGTTCTACTGCTGTTTTAGTCGGCATTATTGCCCCATTACCACTATCAACAGCTAGAGCTTTTAGTTTGTCTTGATGTTCGACATAATAAGCGTAACCAAAATAACCTAAAGCATTGGGATCATTGCTAACTCCTTGTGCTAGCACCTCGTCGTCTTCACTAGCTATGTAGTCGCTACGAGTAGCTTTATCTTTTCCGACGATAGCTTCACTGAAATAGTCATAAGTTCCAGAGTCAGCACCAGGACCAAATAGCTGTAATGGTCTATCTGGCCATGAAGAGCGCACTTGGTTCCATTTGGTGATTTTTCGTTGCGCTTCAGATGCCCACATTTTTTCTAACTCAGCCACAGTAATGTCTTCTGCCCAGGTATTTGCCTGGTTAACGACGATGGTTAGAGCGTCGAAGCCAATAGGTAGTTCTATATAGGAAATTTGATTTTGCTTGCAAGCTTCCATCTCATCTTGAAGTATGGGACGCGAAGCATTATTAATGTCGGTTTCTCCAGCACAGAACTTTTTAAACCCTCCACCTGTACCAGAAAAACTGGCACTGACTTCTACATCAGGTTTGTCGGTGGCATTGAATTTTTCAACAAGTTTTTGGGTGATAGGGTATACAGTGCTGGAGCCATCAATTTTTATCGGTTGTTGTTTTACCTGAGTGGAACCACAAGCACCCAGCATTACTGCTACCCCAATAGTTAGGGTCTTTTTCTTGAGACCGCTTACCAGCACTTTTAGGTTTTCTTTCATGCTGTCATTCCAAAAAAATTTGATATATTGAATAAGTTTAATATAACAAAAAAATTTGATATGTCAATTGTTTGACGGGAGTCAAAATTCAAAAGCCAAAAGTCAAGATAATTTTTCATACGTTAATGACGTAGGGGCGGGTTCCCCCCAGGGTGTTAAGTGATAAAAAAGTATATGGTTTGTAGTTGGGCTTCAGCCCGAACTGTAGATAGGGCTGAAGCCCAACTAGAAGCTTTAATTATAACTATTCAACCGGACATGATATTAGTTATCACAGTTATCATTTTTCAGCTTTTAATTACTCCCAATTTCTTAATTCTGTCTCCTGACTCCTGACTACTGACTCCTGAATTACCAGTTTCCAGAGTTTCATAGTTGTTAAGGAACATTTATGGAAATCCCAACTTCTTCATTCTGACTCCTGACTCCTGACTCCTGACTCCTGACTCCTGTCTCCTAATTACTGATAACTGATGTGGAAAAGGAGTTGTTCGGATTTGGTTCATCTGTTTTGTTTAGTATTTATTTGAGGGAATCAAAATCGCGAAGCGTGCTTGCTTGTTTGCTTGATGATAGCTCCGTGGAAATCATATCTACACGTTAAAAGGAATCATAATCGACCCCCTAGTGTCAAGAGCATTTCGCCAATCTTCATCAGAACTTCATATAACTGTGAAAATCGCGCATTATCATATCAAACTTCAATGAAACAACATCTTATGCCTGGCATTACGTTTTCGTATCAGTTTTCTTGATAGAGGATGTAGGGGCGGGTTCCCACGTTAATTACTCAGCCCAAAAATCAAATAAACCCGCCCCCATGAACCATAGTTATCAATATCCAAAGACCTACATATTCAGGTTGAAAGCAGGGCGGGCGAGTTCCATTCATCATAATTAATACATATTCCCATTAATATGCTGATAACTGCGAACCAATTTTTCAATTTTTTTCGTTGATGACGTAGGGTTGGATTGACTCCTGACTCCTGATTTACCCGTGAATATCCCCATTAGGCATGGAAGCACCTTGCATCTGAGCGCCACTTAAATTAGCAGTGCTTAATTCAACCCTAGTTAAGATAGAGTCATTCAGATTAGAATTACGGAAATTTGCTTTTGCTAGGTAGGCATCAGTTAAGTCAGCTTTAGTGAGATTGGCCTTACTTAAATTAGCTCGACTAAGATCAGCCCTGACTAAATTTACTTGAGTTAGGTTAGCTCCTACTAACTGAGCTTTACCCAACTTTACATCTGCCATAACTGCCCCAGTTAAGTTAGCCTCATTCAGACGTGTATCCATTAATCCAGCTCTTTCAAATTTAGCATTAATTAAACTCGCCCCAGATAAATTAACCCCTGCCAAATTAGCTTCCGTTAAAAATGCACCATCTAAAATTACTTGAGATAAATTTGCTTTAGTTAACTTAGCCCCTCTCAGCAAAACTTCACTGAGGTTTGCTCCTCTCAAATCAGCCTTAGTTAAATCAGCTCCAGTCAAATCAACACCACGCAGATCGGCACCCCGCAGATTTACCCCCTTAAGATTAGCTATGTCATAAGCTCGTTTTTCAAAGCGGAGATTTGCCCCACGCATATAAGCACCGCGTAAGTCAGCACCCTGGAGATTAATTCCTCGCATATCTGCCCCACTCAGATTAGCATCAATCAAAGTTGCTAACTCTAAATTGGCCAGTCGAAAATCTGCATTCTGTAAATTTGCCCCATGAAGATCGACATCCGCCATATTAACAGCTTCCAAATTAGCCTGAGTGAGATATGCACCACTAAGTTTAGCTGTAATTAAATTAGCCCGTTGGAAATTGACTCGATTCAGAAATGCCAGCACTAAGTCTGCTCCCTGAAGATCGGCCTCAGAGAAATTTGCACCAATTAAATCTGCTCCATTTAATTGAATACCTTTGAGATTAATACCTCGAAAATCGGTTTCTCCTGCTGCATATTTCCTGAGAATTTCACGACTGCTCATTATGATTTTCCTTTGCTTAAAGTGTTTAAAAAAGTAATAATTATCAGATTAAAAATTATGAATTTCTAAATTATAGAGTTTCTTCAGTTACAGAGAAAACTTCGTTTTTCTACTCCCCATCACCCCATCTCCCCAGCTCCCCAGCTCCCCATCTCCCCAGCTCCCCAGCTCCCCATCTCCCCATCTCCCATCTCTCTAAAACGAAATTGTCTGCGTCCAAATAATTGATTTATTGCCTAATTGTCTGCCATGAATTTTGACATTTTTGAGGCATTCTGATTGTAAATGAGCGATTCGTTTTTGGACTAATGGAGTGACAATTTCTTGATTAGGAACTTGTTCTGATTCTACAACAATATGTAGATAACCATTTTTTCTCCCAGCTATAACAGTAATGCCTTGTTGCTGAAGTGATTGATTAATTATTATTGCAACTGCCTTGGGATTTCCTTGAGTTGCTAATTCAATAATTTTTTGTTGGTTTTCATCATAAATTTCTTGTTCTTGCTCCAATCCTGTATTGATAGTATTCCCAGAGTTATTGGGGTTTAGTGTTTTTCTTTCTTCTAATTCTAATTGCCTGAGAATTTCTCTAAATTTTGTAGATTTATCCTGGATATTACTAATTAAATCTCCTAAAGCTGTATATTTTAATGATAAACGTTTTTCTTCAGGCTCATTTTGTAAAAGGTTATTTAAGCTTTCTTCTAGGGAAATAAATTGTGCTTCCATAGCATCCATAACAGCATCAACTTTTTGATTTACTAAGGCCGAAATTTCATTTTCTATCTCTAATTTCTGTTTGATTGAATCTAGGATATTTTTCCCTCCTAGAGGAGATTTTTGATTATTAGCTTGAGTTAATATTGTAGGAATAGGATTGACGATTTGTTGGTAATCAGTTGAATCGGTTGAGTAGGCAATATTTTTTTCTTCCGTTTGATTTGTACTCTCGTCGATGATTTCTGCTGTGGAAGGTTCAGATGAACTTATAGATTGTTCTTCGTTTTCTTCATTCGTAATTTCTGGCTCTTTTTGACCTACCAGACTAATACTACCTTGCTGAAAATAATTATTACTATCTATATCAGTTCTTTTTGTCTCTGATGGTGATACCTCAGATTTTTCGGCTTGTGCTTCACTTTCCGGAACGCTAATTTCTTCTGAATAGCAAGGAGTTAAAGCATTAATAATTACATTAGCTATTTGGGTATATTCATCCGGTTCCTCAAAATTATTAGCCGTGATATATAAAGAAGATTCTAAATCTGTTATAGATGTGCATGAATTAAATATTTGTCTGAGTAAACTATCTAAGTTTTTTGTTTTCAGTAATAACCAATCCCTTTCACTAAAATTAAATTGATGTTCTACGGTAGAAAAAATCAGAACTTTTGCTTTTAATGGATTAGTGCCTTGCATGATTTTTTCCCGGACATCAAATAACTTTCCAGGGTCTCTTGAATAAGATTCTTCTACTGCTAATTTCCCTTTTAAAACCGTTTGCTCATCTGAACCATCAAGACTCCAGTTTGGACTAGATTCCATAACTGTCATATCTTCTTCTTCTTCAGGATATAGTCTCCCCACACTGCCAATAATTTTCTGTGCTAATAAACTATATTCTGTTTTTTTATTGACTTTAGAAACTATGCGAGATAATCGATGGTCTAAGGTTTCTATATTCCCCGTCTTGTTATATAATTCTTCTATTAATTCCTTCAGGTTAATTTCTGATAATTTAGTTTCATCATTCTCCCATCTCCCTTCACAAGCACAATAAATTACTTTTTTTATCCTAGTTAAATTTGCATCTTTTTCTAATTCTTTAGCTATTGTATCTATCATTGAAAATGATTCCATATTTTTCCCCTGAATAATCTATAAAATATTTTTCTAATTATTTAAATTTAAGGTTATTTACTAATAATAGTCAGTTTTTTAACCTCTGTTTTAGCCATACAAACTGCTCTAATTGCTGTCTTTGATTTAGTTTAATCATAAACCATAATCAAGTTATTATAAATCATATAACTCTGATTACATAGGTTTTAAAATATAAAAGTAATATAACCGCCTACTTGAGAAGAGCAAGTCGGTTTGTCATCAATCAGTCACTTTGCTACAGTCGAAATTAATTAACTTAACAATAATAACTGTAAATACTATTGTCAAAAATAAATTTATATGGTAGATGTAATTGTAATTGGTAGTGGTATAGGAGGCTTAGTTGCTGGAGCAATGCTCGCCTACTATGGCAAAAAGGTATTAATTTGTGAAAGCCATAGTATTCCTGGAGGGGCAGCTCACTCTTTCTCCCGCCAAGGCTTCCATTTTGATTCTGGTCCATCTTTTTATTGTGGATTGGCTGACCCTAATAGTCTTAATCCTTTACAAAAAGTCCTCAACATTTTGGGCGAATCTATTGAGACAGTTGTTTATGACCCTTTTGGACATTACCATTTTCCTGAAGGTAGTCTGCCAGTCTATGCTGATGGGTCATCTTATCTAGAAGCGGTTGCTAAGTTCACTCCTCAAGGCGCTAAGGAATTAAAACTATTTCAAGATAATCTTTTACAATTGTATGCTGGTCTTAAAGAAGTTCCACCTATAGCTTTAAGAGCTGATTTTTGGTTAATACCAATTTTGTTAGGAAAATATGGACTATCCTTACTGAAGATGTTACCTTCCCTCGGAGAGATAGGAGGTTCCGTTGGACAAATCATGGATAAATGGGTAAAAGATCCTTGGGTGCGCCGTTTAATTGATTTGGAATGTTTTCTGCTGTCTGGGTTAAAAGCTGATGGTACTGTTGCTCCAGAAGTGGCGTTTATGTTTGGCGAACGTTCTAACTCGGTTATTGAATATCCTATTGGTGGTAGTGGTGCAATAGTTGATGCTTTGGTTAGAGGTTTAGAACGTTGGGGGGGTGAATTACGTTTGAATGCTCATGTCGAACAAATATTGATAGAGTCTGACAAAGCTGTAGGGGTGCGCTTGAGAGGAGGCGAGGTTATCAGAGCTAATATTGTTATTTCCAATGCTACTATTTGGGATACCTATACTAAGTTGCTGCAACCTGAAGATTTACCTGCTTCTTTCCGTGAACCTGCTTTAGCGACTCCTGCTGTAGAAAGTTTTATGCACTTACATTTAGGTATTCGTTCCGATGGTTTAGAGGGGTTGACAGGACATCATGTAGTTGTTCTGGATGGAGATGTTGATATTTCTGTTCCTGGCAATACTTGTATGATTTCTATTCCTTCAGTTTGGGATGCTACTTTAGCTCCTCCAGATCATCATGTTGTTCATGCTTATACTTTGGAGTCTTTTTCTGGTTGGCAAAAAGATGAATCTTATCAGCAACGTAAACGGGAAAAAGCAGAATCTTTATTTCTAGCTTTGGAAAAGGTAATTCCTGATATTCGCCAACGTATAACTCTGGAGTTAATTGGTACACCTCTGACTCATGCTCGCTTTTTGCGTCGTTATCAGGGTACTTACGGACCTGGTATTGTTGCTGGTAAAGATAGTTTTCCTGGACCTCAAACTCCTATTTCTGGTTTATATCGGGTGGGAGATAGTACGATGCCTGGTATTGGTGTGCCTGCGGTTGCTGCTTCTGGGGTTATTTGTGCGAATACTTTGGTTTCTGTTGATAAGTCTTTGTCGTTGCTTTAATACTTGATATGATATACAGCAGGTTGTAACTCGTCGGGTAAAAAAGCATCCTCAAAAGCCTGTAGACTAAATTTTTATCTTGTTGGCAAAATGTTCTAACAAAAGTCGGTGGATAAAAATATATCCACCGCCAACTTTTTGTAAAAAAATTAGTTCGGTAGCTTAGTTAAGAAATCTGGCATAATTCCAATGTAGACAATACTTCAATTTCTCTCCTTTTGTTTGTAATTAAATAGCTTCATCCTCTTAGTTAGGTCTTGAATATTCTCAAACTAATACTTGTATGCTGTTACTGATTCAGATATATTGAAATAGTTGTACAACAACAATAATAAAGGAGATGTCGTGAGACTAATCATCACATTCTTACTATGTTTTTTCCTACTTGGACAAAATCCAGCTTTCGCCTTATATAAAGTTAGTGGAGATTTCACAATCAATAGTTGTGAAGCTTACACAAGCTTCAAAAAGAAAAGTGAACCTGTAACCCTTGAAGGAGGAAAAGTTTACCAAGTCTTAGGACTCAATAAAGAATCTGGAGACTATATCTATTTAAAAGTAGATGGACAAAGTAAATGGGTAAACAAAAACTGTGGTCAATTTGATTCTACTGGACAAAGTAGCAATGAAAATATAGCAAGTAAACCAGAAGAAAACAAAACTACGGCAAATTGTCCTGATGAAGGTTGTGCAGAGAAATATGTACTTGCTATTAGCTGGCAACCTAGTTTTTGTCAGACAATGCAACGCAAACCTGAATGTATCTCCCAAACTGCAGAGCGCTATGATGCGACTAACTTTACTTTACATGGTTTGTGGCCTGACAGACTTGCCTATTGTGGAGTTTCTTCTGAAGATATAAATGATTCTAAGCAGAGAGAATGGGATGATTTACCAGCCCTAGATTTGGATGAAGAGACTACCTCTGAATTAGCAAAAGTTATGCCTGGTAAACAGTCTTACCTACATCGACACGAGTGGATTAAACATGGTACTTGCGATGGTCGAGATGAGGATACTTACTACGATATTTCTATAGATTTATTGAATGAAGTTAATGCTTCGGAAGTACAAGATTTATTTGCAGAAAATATTGGTAAAAGTGTTACTCGGTCTCAAATTGAAACAGCTTTTGACAATTCCTTTGGAGAAGGTGCAGGTGAAAGTGTGAAGATTAGATGTAAGAATGGGTTAATTAGTGAACTTCAAATTAAAATGCGCAGACCTCTAGTTGGGGAAAAGTTGGCGGATGTTTTGGTGCCGACAAGTGGAAGGTCTTGCGATAGCGTAATTGTAGATGCTGCTGGATTTTAGAAATTGTTTGACAGTGCTACAATGAATCCTCAAAACCTAACCCTCCTGCCCCCCTTCCTTTGAAAGGGGGCAGGAGGGAATGGGGGTTTCAAAGCCTCTCTCCTCGTAGGAGAGAGGTTTGGAGAGAGGTTTTTATGAGTTTACAAATAGTTTATTAGAAATTGAAAGCTTTTGTTACTGGTGCAAGTGGTTTTATTGGGGCGAACCTGGTGCGGTTGTTATTACAGCAGGGTTATGCTGTACGATCGCTGGTTCGCCGCACAAGTTGTCTTGATAACCTTCAGGGTTTGGATGTAGAAGTTGTAGTGGGAGATTTAAATGACTCCCACTTGTCTAAGTTAATGGAGGGGTGTCAAGTTTTATTTCATGTCGCTGCTCATTATTCTTTGTGGCAAAAAGATAAAGAGTTGGTTTACAAAAATAATGTGTTGGGTACGCGCAATGTTTTGGCGGCAGCGCGACGGGCGAAAATTGAGAGGACGGTTTATACAAGTTCTGTTGCTGCTATTGGGGTAGGAATTTCTGGAGAAGTTGTTGATGAAACTTATCAGTCTCCAGTGGAGAAGTTGGTAGGGGATTATAAAAAGTCTAAGTTTTTGGCGGAACAAGAAGCAGTGAGAGCGTTTGAACTTGGTCAAGATGTGGTAATTGTTAATCCTACTGCTCCTGTTGGTGCTTGGGATATTAAACCTACTCCCACTGGTGATATTATTGTACGATTTTTGCGTCGGCAAATGCCAGCTTATGTGGATACTGGTTTAAATATTATAGATGTTCGGGATGTGGCATGGGGGCATTTGTTGGCTTTGGAAAGGGGGAAAAGTGGCGATCGCTATATTTTAGGTAATCAAAATTTGACACTTAAGGAATTACTTGATTTATTGGAAGAAATTACAGGTTTACCTGCTCCGAGACAAACTATTCCTGTATGGTTGCCTTTGACTGTGGCGTGGGTTGATGAAAAAATTCTTGCACCATTGGGAAAACAACCTTCTGTTCCTTTGGATGGTGTGCGGATGTCTCAACAAAAGATGTTTTATGATGCTGCTAAGGCGGTGAAGGAATTAGGTTTGCCTCAGTCTTCAATTAGAGTTGCGCTCCAGGATGCTGTTAATTGGTTTCGAGAGAATCAAGGTTAAAAAAAATCGTAGGGGCGGGTTTCATCAAAAATCTTGTTATAGTATCATGTTTTGTTTGTAGTAGGGCTTCAGCCCTATCTACAGTTCGGGCTGAAGCCCTACTACGAACTTTAATTTAACTATTTAACCGTTAGCGTAGCTCCCCCGGAGGGGGCACATAATATAACTGATTGATTTATCTAAACCCGCCCCTACATCACCGTGTAAAATTGTAGGGGTGGGTTTCACCAAAAATCTTGATACATGATATTAATTCATCTTATGCTCCATGAGCTGGAGTCTGTCCCACCTTTTAGATTTTAGATTTTCGTTCTTGTTTTTCCAGTACTAAAGTCTGATTGATGAGGACAAACTGTAAATATTCGCAAATGATAATGAAAAAATATACAAGTCCATTGGCGATCGCAACTAGGAAAACTGAGCAAACAGCAAGGTTTACAAGGAAAACCGAGCAACTGTTAGGTATTTCCTTCGAGATACTTCTTATGTAAATATATTGAGTAAAAACCTCAACAAAAAGATTTGATGAAGTTGCTGAAATGCTCTTGACACTAGGGGGGGGAAATTATGATTAGAAATGTAAAGCACAACCACAAACCCACTCTCGCCAAAAACATGAAGAACATTTTCCTCAAACAACAAACACAACCATCTACAACAAATCGCAAATCTTTCTTCAATCAACTGCTCTTTTGTCTGAGTTCCATTTCGTTAGCTTCTTCTTTCGCACTGTTTGCGCCTGCGCCAGAGGCTGCGGGGGCTGCAACCCTAA
Source organism: Dapis purpurea BLCC-M126 (assembly GCF_050015975.1). NCBI lineage: Bacteria > Bacillati > Cyanobacteriota > Cyanophyceae > Oscillatoriales > Microcoleaceae > Dapis > Dapis purpurea. The sequence continues at coordinate 62,767 of NZ_JBNHER010000272.1, forward strand.
GAGACATCGATGAAGATGGTATTATAGATGGTGTGAATGACCTCTTGAGCTCGGAAGCGGACGGATTGAGCTATGATGTGGAATTCGTGTTTGGTTCCGCCGATACTGTTGGTGACGCGAACCATTTCGATTTCGGCCATAGCAATATTCCATCCTTGAATAATGTATTGGTGGATTTTTTATCTCTGCATTCTGATCGTGCATTTGAGACCGCCACCGAGGGTTTTGTGTTTTCAACTATTCAGCAACTTGTGGAGCGAGACTTTGATCACAGGGGGCCTGTGGTGACCTTTACACAGACGAGTTTTCCCGACTTACAAGAAGTTGAAGTGACTGCGCCAGGTGAGGTGGCGTTTGGTATTTGGGCTAAATGGATTAGAAAGGAGAACCCGGCGGCGGTGAGCGATCCGCGAGGAGCAGATGCCTCGGCCTCAACTCCCGAACCCAGCCTAATTTTAGGTTTTATCACACTAGGCGGTTTAATGCTAGGTAGCAAAAGAAAGACCAATGGCTAAAAACAAGAAGAGAAGGAAGTTTACCCTTCTCTTTTTTTCTCAACGATACCATTTCAGTTATCAGTTATCAGTTATCAGTGCGATTTGTAGGGGCGGGTTCAGCCAAAAACATTCATATCAAGACGTTAGTTAAATAAACCCGCCCCGCGCCCGGTATTGCATGATATATGTGGGAGCGGGTTTTTCAGTTATCAGTTATCAGTTATCAGTGCGATTTGTAGGGGCGGGTTCAGCCGAAAACTTTGATACATGATATTAATTGATTAAAACCCGCCCCGCGCCCGGTGGAATGGGGGCAGGTTCATTTGATTTTGTTGAATTCCTATTAATTTAACAAAGAGCGAGCTCTGCTGAAAAAAGTAGTTTCTCTGCAAAAGGCAGATACTCTGTTAGTCTTAGCTCCTTCGGAGGAGGCAAGAGGCAGATCCTCTAATATTAAATTCGATTTTTAAAGTATTTTAATGACAACGGTTGACTAACAACTTCCACGACTATCGCAGCAGAAACCCCCGCACTTAAACAGTTCCTAACAAAATCAAGAGTGTAGAAACACAAACAATTATCACTCCAATTGCCAAGATAGCTAACCATGGTTCTTTATTGCTGCTATCAAGGTACTGATTAACTTTTTCGTCGTTCGGTTCAGGATGCCAAATCATAGGTTTCATAACTTAACCCTTCCTTTTTATGAGACGTATATACTACATAGTAATAACGCCCTTTATGAAACGTCGAGAAAACCGAATAAATCTTAACTTTAATTGTTAAATTAGATTAACTCTAAATCTGCGATCTTGTTCAGTTATAACAATTGGATTACTAAGTAGGTGGGATTTAATGCCGAAAAAGTCATAGGTGTGAGGGCAAATAATAGAAAATAGGCAATATTTTTCCTGACTTTAATAAAAAAAAACAGTCCACTATAGAGTGAAACTGCTTCATATATTTATACTAAGTCTGGTAAATCTCAGTCGAATTAGAATTTTTCTTTGTTGTCTTTCTATATAAACCAGATTTAGTATTATAGTTGACTTTTAATGCTAATTGGCACTCACCAATGGATAATTGATAATTAATCAATTCGGTTTAAAGCCTCTCCTAATAATTAATAATTAATAATTGCGGTCAAAAATAATTCACTTTTGTTCATTATCAATTGTTAAAGAGGTAATTATCCATTATTCATTATCCATTATCAATTAATTAAGACTCCTGCTACTAAAGGTTCTGGCTGTAATAATCCTGTTAACATTTCCTCTGGTCGTTTACCATAAGGCCAAGCAAAAGCATGACGAAAAGCTGCATCTTGACAAGCTTGTAATTGTCGAAAATCTATCACATCAAGTGTCAATAAATTCTCATATTCAAATGGCAAACGTACATTATGTAAACCAGCATTATCTGTACAAATAGCAATATCTACTCCAGCATCAAAACATTTATCAAATACTGTCTTTAATTGACTCATCTCATCCATAGTACCTGTTTTGAAATAAGTAGTAGGACAAACCTCTAAACATTGCCCCCGGTTTGCTACTTCTTTTAATAATTCTGGATATTTTAAAGGGATTTGAATTCCATGACCAATTCGCATTAAATAAGGCAGTAATTCTGGATGACAACCATTGGGAGTTTCATAAAGATGTCCCGTTGTTTTTACACCCTGTTCATGAGCATATTTATAGAGTTTGATAAATTCATCTATGCGTTCTTTGTAATTATTATCTCCTCCTGCTACATCTATGGCACACACATATTCTGGCATTTGCACTGCTAAATCAACAATTGCTTGATTGACTTCATTAGGTAAACGAGTATGAGTACATAAAATTTGGCTAGTAACAATTGGATACTCATTCTGTTGAGTTGCTTTACCTACAGTCGCAACTATTTCTGACATTAAATCTATACGTTGAGACTGGGGTAAATTCTCTGGAGTTCTCAAGTAAGGTGTATAACGTAACTCTAAATATGCTAAATTTTCAAATGTATAAGCACCACGAATTAAGCGATAAATAAAGTATGGTAAGGTCTCTATAGTTTGAACTTGTTCTACTAAAGTATGTAGTTCTAAATATTCATCTAAAGTGTTCCGTGGTTTGGTATAAAATTCTTCAAATTGTTGATATTCGGGAAAACGAGTTGCTAGTTCCTGGTTTTGACGTTGAAAATATCTCCATAAAACTCTAGGAACTACGGAGCCTCCTAAGTGTCGATGTAACTCTGCATGTAAAGCCATAGTAATCTGATTTATCCTTAATATTTTAGTCTGTGAGAAATATGATTAAAATCTGAGCTTGCTAGCTCTATATATTTGGGCAGTCAAGGTTTCATTAATAGATAATGAATGGTTACCTCTCGTTAAAAGCGTAACGGAATTGAATCTAAAGAAATCTTATTAGTGGATAATAAAAACTATCTCTAATTATCAATTGTCAATTATCCATTGGTAAAGAGAGGCTTTAAACTGAATTGATTAATTATCAATTGGTAATACAGGAAAAAGATTAAAAAATTAGTCCAATACACCCCATCACTTAACCCAAAACTTTCTACACTTTTCTGCCTAGCTATCAACCACACCTAATCTTGAAAAAATCAGGTTGGCCTCCTCCCGTATATACAAATTTAGCAGATTTATTGTAACAAAAATTAACAAAGATGAATTGACATAGTCTTAAGTTAATGTAACAATTACAAATCGTGTTAACTATCCGTAGAGAAGACCCTTGGCTAACGTAATTGTGATAGGTGCCCAGTGGGGCGATGAAGGAAAAGGAAAAATTACTGATTTACTAAGCAAATCAGCAGATGTAGTTGTACGCTACCAAGGGGGTGTAAATGCTGGTCATACAGTAGTTGTTGATGGCCAAACATTTAAACTACACTTAATTCCTTCAGGTATTCTGTATCCTGATACTGAGTGTATCATTGGTTCAGGAACAGTTATAGACCCCAAGGTTCTGATTGAGGAACTAGATCAGGTAGAGGCTTTAGGCATTTCCACGGCAAAGTTGATGATTTCTGAGGCTGCTCATGTAACAATGCCTTATCATCGACTGATAGACAAGGCATCGGAAGAACGTCGGGGCAATCAAAAAATTGGGACGACAGGCAGGGGTATTGGTCCAACTTATGCCGATAAGTCTGAGCGGACAGGGATTCGGATGATTGATTTAATTAGTCCAGAGAGATTGAAAGAGCAGGTACATTGGACTGTTAATTATAAGAATGTAATTCTAGAGAAGCTTTATAATCTATCGCCCTTAGATCCAGACCAGGTTATAAGTGAATATTTGGAGTTTGCCGATCGCTTGAGACCTCATGTTATAGATGCGTCTTTGAATATCTACAATGCCATTCATGATCGACGGAATATTTTATTTGAGGGAGCACAAGGTACTTTATTAGATTTAGACCACGGTACTTATCCTTATGTTACTTCCTCAAATCCAGTAGCAGGAGGAGCTTGTGTAGGTACTGGAGTTGGACCGACAATGATTGACCGAGTGATTGGGGTAGCTAAGGCTTATACGACTAGAGTCGGAGAAGGACCATTTCCGACAGAAGCTAAAGATGATATTGGGGAATTATTGGGCGATCGCGGAGCGGAGTTTGGGACAACAACTGGTCGTAAACGTCGTTGTGGATGGTTTGATGCAGTTATTGGACGTTATGCAGTGCGAATTAATGGTATGGACTGTATGGCGATTACTAAGTTGGATGTTTTGGATGAGTTGGCAGAGATTAAGGTTTGTGTGGCTTATGATATGGAAGGTAAGCGTTGCGAACATTTTCCCAGTAGTTCTATACAATTAGCTAAGTGTAAGCCGATTTATGAAACATTGCCTGGTTGGGAGCAATCAACTGTGGATTGTCGAACTTTAGAAGATTTACCACAACAGGCTTTGGATTATTTAAGGTTTTTGGCAGAGTTGATGAATGTACCTATTGCTATTGTGTCTCTTGGGGCAAGTCGTGACCAGACTATTGTGGTGGAAGACCCAATTCATGGACCAAAGCGGGGGTTGTTATCTTCTTAGAAGTCAGAAGCTAAATTGAATTTAGAATTTAGAATTCAGAAGTTAGAAGTTAAGTTTTTGCAGTGATAAAACCTTTGTAGGGCGGGTATCTTGCCTAGTACAATTTTACATTTCTGCGTTTTATTCCTTTTTGCCCTGCTTCTGCCTTCCTTCCTCTAAAGTGTTCAACTGGACATGATATAATCAATAAGCAAATTAAGAGAAAAAAGTCAAGATGGAAGTTACAGTAGAATGTCAAAAAAGACCTGAAGGTAGCAAAACTAAAGCGCTACGACGGGAAGGATTAATTCCTGCAGTATTATATGGTCATCAGGTTACAGAATCAGTTGAATTAACAATTAATGTTAAAGAAGCAAAGCAGTTGTTAAAAAATGCCTCTGCTAATAAGACAATTATTGACCTTAAAGTTCCTGAGATTTCCTGGAATGGTAAAACTGTTATTAGGGAAGTTCAATATCATCCCTATAAATCTGAGATTTATCACTTGAGCTTTTTCTCTGTAAATCAATGATCGCGGAAGTATTGATGCCTAAGCTTATTTCGTAGGGATTTCGTTATCAAGCCCTAGTTCGTCAGGAGCACGGGAGTAGGCGAAAAAAGTCCAGTAGGGTGCGCTACATCTCATTAATGCACCCTATAAGATTGTTTTAGTAAATAATCAGCTCAGAACATAGCACTATAGTAATTGAAGATTTGAATGTGAGTGGAATGGTCAAAAATCATAAACTAGCAATTGCAATTGCTGATTGTGGATTTTACATCACTTCATGTCGTTCTGAGGTATACAACTAACAGACAAGATACCTGTCCTACGAGAATTTTACCATTTCAACTTGTACATCATTACTCCGAAATATGTTGTATAAGTTTAGGTGTCAGCTTATATACAAGCTTGAGTGGTATAGAAATCTTTTGTAAGGGGGGAGCATTTCCACAGGGAATCTCAGAGACACTTTTTAGTTAGTTATCTTGTTCTTCATTGATTGGTTCATTAAACAATATTGTATTTCCAAATGGATCGATTACAGTCATTAACCGAGAGTCCCAGAAAGCATTTTCTATACGAGGATTCATAAAGGGATAGTCACAATTTGAGATTTCTTGATAATAATTATCTATCCCTTTCATCCAAACAAAAATTGATGCTCCAGGACAACAATCACCATGGTGTTCTGTAAGATGTATAGCAAAGTTTCCTCTTGAGACTTCCATATATACAGGGCTTTTTTCATCGTGACGATATTCCCATTGGAGTTCAAAGCCAAGAAATTTGAGGTAAAATTCCTTAGCCTTATCAACATCAAAAATTCTCAACCGAGGGATTACACAATTGAATATGATCGTTGTCATTACTATTCTCCAGGTGGCTAAATAGGGTTTGCTGAAAAAGAATGAAAGTGTTTACAGATAAAGCTTTTGGCATTTTTAAATCTGGAAAAAGTGCACTTATTTGAGTTGAAAAGCCTCAAAAAGTTAGTATTAACAGCAAGATTTGGACAGAGAAATTGAGGGATAATTCTTCCTCCTATCTTTTCTAAATTCCTTACTCCTCCTGTCTCCTGTCTCCTGTCTCCTGACTCCTGACTCCTGACTCCTACCCCCACGCATAAGACTTTTGAGCGCAAACCCTAAATAAATTCAGTTATCAGTAGTCCAGTAGAAATATTTGGGATAAGCAGTCCTTGAATCAGTTATCTAGTAGTCCAGCAGTGCGTTACATTTCATTAACGCACCCTACTGAACTCCTAATAACTACTTAATTATTTGCTCAACTTTATCTGCCCAAGATCCTTCTAAACGGGGACCTTGAATTTGTACAACATTAGAAGCTAGATAATTTCCCCAACGTGCAGCTTGAGCAGGCTGATAACCATGGGTAAGACCATATAACACACCTCCAGCAAAAGCGTCTCCAGCACCAACAGTATCGATCGCTGTTACAGGAAACCCAGGTACAGAAATAATTTGTTTATCCTTAACTACTAAACAACCTTCCTTTCCATCAGTAATAAAGGCTGTTTCTACTAACTCCCCAATTTTCATTGCAGATTCTTCTAAAGACTCTATTCCACAAAAATTACGCGCTTCATCAGCATTGCAGAATAATACATCACAATAATTTGAAAGTACCTGGCGGAAGTCATCAGCGAACATATCTACTAAAAACTGGTCTGAGAAGGTAAAACAAACTCCCACTTCTTGGCGCTTAGAATCTTCCATAGCTTGAATACAAGCTTGCTTTGTACTATCTCCAGTCCACAAATAACCTTCTACATAACTATATTTGCAACGCCTAATTTGCTCTGCATCAATATCACTAGCACTGAGATTTACAGATACTCCCAAGTTTGTACACATGGTACGTTCAGCATCAGGGGTTGTCAGTACGACACAGGTACCAGTGGGGTTATCTGCTGTAGGTGCAGGAGCTACATTAAACTCTATTTTCAAGTCGAGCATATCTTGGCGATAGAGTTCTCCATTAGGATCACTGGCAACTTTTGCCACAAAAATACCAGTTCCTCCACTTTGAGCGATCGCTATCATGGAATTTGCAGCGGAACCTCCGGAACGCTTTTTTAAGGAGATGTTTTCGAGTCCTGCCAAAATTCCTCCTTGTGTTGGAGCATCCATCAGAGTCATTCCACTTTTTTGCAGAGAATATTTCGTGATAAAGTCTTCTTCTACAAGTGCGAGGATGTCAACTAGGGCGTTACCGACACCAAATACGTCTAATTTTTGGGTGTTTACTGCTGTCATTTATTTTTCTATTTTTTGGCCATTTAGTATAATATCATTGATTAAGTCAAAAGTTAAAGGTAAGGAAGAAGTAAGAAGGAATAAGGAAGAAGTTTTAAGAGAAGGAAAAGCCTTATATATATGGCGGTAGATATTTCCCCAACTTTTACATAAACGATACAAACGGACACGAGATCAAAAGTCAAAAGTTAAAACTCAGAATATTTGTTATTATCTCATTTCTTTAAGCAATGGATAATTGATAATTAATTACAGCGCTTTTCAGATCGATAAAGCACATCGTCATAACCAAAACTCTGTAGGGGCGATTTCCTACGGAATGCTCCGCAAACGCGAATCGCCCCTACTGTCGTCTCCTGAAATGAAAACCGCCTCTCCTAATCATGAATATCAAGACATTTTCGCTACTCTCAAATTTAGTTCGTGCTGCAAATTTAACTTCTGACTTCTGACTTCTGATTTCTGACTTCATCTATAATAGCCATCAACGTACATTCCCAAACTAACCTCGGTTGTACATAGGAAAGCAAATATTTTCTTGCTGCCTCCAAATGCTGGAGAAACTCTGCTCCGTAAAGTTGCTGTTCCCTCCAATAATAATGCTGTAAATAATCTATCAACCATAACTGTGCTTCTGTATCCATACTTTTACTAATATCCCGCGCCACTGTCAATGCTTGACGAGTATCCCGAATACCCTGAGTTGCAACTTCCAGAATATCCGCCGGAATTTGTTGGAGTTGCTGCCAACAAGCGATCGCCTCTCCCGGACTTCCTTGAGCCATTGACATTACTTCTGGGTTAGTCAAAATTTCCCCATAACCAGCCTTTTCTAATACTAACTGCATATTCTCCTGAGTCAACCGATAAAAGGGAATACGTTGACAGCGCGACACCAAAGTTGGCAACAAGGAGTCAACCCCAGGAGCAATTAAAATTAAAGTCGCTCGTTTCCCTGGTTCTTCCAAAGTCTTCAATAAACCATTTGCTGCACTTTCTCTCATTGTTTCGGCTTGCTGCAATACTACAACTGACCTTGCTGCTTCTAGGGGAGGGCGACCGAGAAATTGACTAATATCGCGTACTTGTTCCAAACGTATTTGAGGCGGTGACTTCCGTTTGACTCCTGCTTCTGTTGCTTCTGCTGCTGATAGTAGTTTTCCTTGATGTAAATATGTTGGTTCTACCCACAATAAGTCTGGATGGTTTCTTTTGTGGATGCGACTTTGTAGGGATGAACTGTTAGTTTTGGGGGAGGGGGTATTAGAGAATAGGAGTTCGATAAAACATTGGGCAGTTAAACCTCGCCCTATTCCTGAAGGTCCTGCAAATAGATAAGCGGGGGCAATGCGTTGATGCGCTACTGCTTGGGTTAATAATTCTATGGCTTGGTTTTGTCCAATAATAGGGGTGAATAAATTCAAAATTCAAAAGTCAAAAGTCAAAAGTTAGAATTTTTAAGTTAAAATTTCAATAAATTATTGATAATTGCTATTATATCTAAATTATACTCCCTACTCTATAGTCCCTAATTTTCAAATAGAGAGGTTGATTTTTGACTCTTTCTATCCAATTTTGGATGGCTGAAAACTGGTTTAAATCAAATCCTCCTTCATCAGCAACATGAGTATAAGCAAACAAACAAATATCAGCAATAGTATAGCGATCCCCTACAAAAAATTGATGTTTTTCTAAGTGTTTTTCCATTACACCCAAAGCTGCATAACCTCCTGATTGTTTTTGTTTTATTTCTGCTTTATATTCCTCTGCTTTTCCCAAAATACTTATCCAATAACGAGAGGTAGCAATATAGGGTTCATGGCTATATTGTTCAAAGAATAACCACTGCATTACTTGGGCTTGTTCCCATTGATTAGTGGGAAAAAATTTTGTTCCGGCACTGAGATAAAAAAGAATTGCATTGGATTCAGATAAAAATTTATCTGGTTCTATTTCTAATACAGGAATTCTACCGTTAGGATTTTTTTGTAAAAATTCTGAGCTGCGACTTTCTCCCTTTGTTATATCAATTTCTATTCTGGCAAAGGGTATTTCTAACTGGGTTAATAGTAGACGTATTTTATAACAGTTACCAGAGGAGGAAAATTCGTATAGTTTGAACATTTCAGTTATCAATTATCAGTTAGTTTACTAGGTCGGAACTTCGTTTTTCATGTCGTGGAGCGGAACAGTACCTGCGTAATAGGGAGGCTTGAAATACGGAATATTCTTTTTTTATACCGTTCAGTACCACTTCACCATCAGATAATGGTATTGAATTGCGTTTGGATACTTAAATCAAGTCGTCAATCTTTTGGAGCAATTTTTAATCTTTATTACAATCAAATATACTTCCATTTTACTAATTTTTGTATGATAATTTCTTGGATTTGCTGTTGCACTTTTTCTATAGTTAAATTAGCGTCTATTTGTACTATTAAAGGATTATTTTTAGCTAATTCTTGATAACCTTTTTTTACCCGTTGATGAAACTGAATATCAGCTTGTTCCATTCTGTCAATTTTGCCTCTATTTTTAGCTCTAGTTAAACCAATTTCTACATCAATATCTAACCAGAAAGTCAAATCACTTTTTAAACCACCTGTTGCGATATGATTAAGTTGTTGAATTAATGCCAAATCTAAACCACGGCCATATCCTTGATAAGCAATAGTCGAGTCAATAAAGCGATCGCACAAAACTATAGCACCTCTTTCTAAACAGGGCTTAACTAAAGTTTCAATGTGCTGTGCTCTGTCTGCTGCATATAATAATAACTCAGCCCTTTCTTGAATTTGTTCTCCAGATAAATCTGCATTTAAAAGTAACTCTCGTATAGTCTTACCAACTTTTGTTCCTCCAGGTTCTCGTGTGATAATTACTTCTAAATCTGGAGATTTTGATAAAGGTTGACCGGACTGCAATTTTTCTAATAACCAATTTCTTAAAAGTTGAATTTGAGTGGTTTTACCCCCTCCTTCTACACCTTCAAATACTATAAACTTACCTATCATTTTGTATTAACGCTTGTATATAATTAACTGATTTTTTGAGCTTTGCTAATATTTGATTTATTAACTAAGTTGATAGTAAAAAATTCTAATTGGGAAATTCTAGACAGCATTATTGAATACGGCATTTATATTTGAGTTTTTACGACTTTTTACTATAATATAGCACTAGCATTTTAATAAGTCATAAATAGATAAACAATTAGAAAACATTTTTTTAGTTAATATTCTGATTCAGTCCTCCTGACTCCTTCTTCAGTCACTAATCGCTCAGATTTTTCTGAAAAGTTGCGCCACAATATAAGAGAGTACAAATTACTAGGCAAATACTTGACTATTTTTGATAAATATGGTAATGGAACAACTTTCCCAAAATTCTCTGTCTGAAACAACCACTACCCGAAAATTGGATTATGACTTAGTTATTGTTGGTGGGGGTATCGCTGGAACTGCCTTAGCTTGCACCCTAAAAAATTCTGGCTTAAAAGTGGCATTAGTGGAAACCAAGCCTAAATCTGTAGTTGCAGCTAAAAAACTTGCTTATAATCTTTCCCTAATATCTGGCAGAATATTAGATGGAATTGGAGTCTGGCAAGAAATTTTGCCCAAAATCACTACATATCGGCAAATTAGTCTTTCTGATGGTAACTATCCCCGCACTGTCCAATTTTATCCTGATGATTTGGCTATTACTGGTAAAAAACCAACCTCAAAAGAAGGACTGGGTTATGTGGGAGAACATCAAGTTATACTGACAGCAATGCAAGAATTTTTGGCGGACTCTGAGCAACTTACCTGGTTATGTCCGGCAGAAGTTTTGCAGGTAAATTATCAATCAGATTTTGTCGAAGTTGAACTAAGAGGCAAGGAAAAAGAAACTTTTACTGTTCGGTCTAAATTAGTGGTAGGAGCAGATGGAGCTAGGTCTCCCATTCGTGAAACTGCTGGTATTGGTACTCATGGTTGGAAATATTGGCAGTCTTGCGTGGCAATGACAATAAAAACAGAAAAGTCTCACAATAATATTGCCTTTGAGAGATTTTGGCCAAGTGGTCCAATGGGGGTTTTGCCATTGCCGGGAAATCGATGTCAGGTAGTGTGGACAGCTCCTCACGCTGAGGCGAAGGCTTTACAGGCGTTGGATAAAGACGAATTTTTGGCAAAATTGGAGTATCGCACTGCTGGTTTATTGGGTAAAGTGGAGTTGTTGAGCGATCGCTACGTTTTTCCTGTACAGTTGATGCAGAGCGATCGCTATGTTCAACATCGTCTAGCTTTGATAGGGGATGCTGCTCACTGTTGTCATCCGGTGGGTGGTCAAGGTTTGAATATGGGTATTCGAGATGTGGGGGCGATCGCTGAAATTCTTAAAGCTGCTCATCAACAAGGTGAGGATATTGGGGATATTAGGGTATTGAAACGTTATGAAAGTTGGCGAAGGAAGGAGAATTTAGTAATTTTAGGAGTTACTGATTTTCTGGATAGAATGTTTTCTGGTACTTTATTGCCGATAGTGGCGGTTCGTCGTTTAGGTTTATGGGGTATGGGAATTATTCCGATGCTTAAGTCTTTGTCTTTGCGGGTGATGACTGGTTTATTTGGTCGTCATCCAGAATTGGCTCAGATGTTGTCACTTAAGTAGATATTTAGTTGAGTAGGGATATTCTCTGGAATATTCCTACTATACTCTTTCCTTGTAGTTAAACTTTAGCAGCAAATATATTTCTCGTGCTCAAGCACAACTATGAACCTAATTAGATCAAATCCGGTAGATAGTTAATTAAGAGTCAGAAGTCAGGAGGGAAAAGAATTTAGAAAAATTTGCAAATAGCTGAGAATGAAACATTTTTTGATACTAAATTCAGCAGATTTGATATTATAAGTGAGAACCAAAAAGGTTGGCTGATCCTAACAGTTTTTGTTATTAGACTTAGCTGTGAAGTTTTGAGTTTGACTGTGATAAGGGGAGTTGGGTTTCAGTTTCCGTTCCTAACGAAATGATACCTACAGTTCTTTTTTTCAAACTTGCCGTCCAATTTTGTATTTTCCTCTTTTTTTCCCGGAAAAATGAATTGAAGCTAAATTTGTTCAACTGGTAGAAAGTATTCAATAAAAACTTAGAAAGCATACTTTACAGAGTCTCCTATTGGATTGAACAATAAAATGATCGATCTGAATAGTAGTTATGTACCCAATTAGTTAATATATCTGTAATATTACTGAAAAACAGGAAAAAGCTCTGTCATGTGGGTAAGTTTTAGAATATATTAAGATTTTTCCTATAATCCTTCTACTAAAAGGATAGAGGAGAAATATTCTCCCCTTTTCACAGGATAGGTAGTTAGGTTTTTTTACCCACAATTTTAGTCTAGATGGATTACTAGAATTAACCTCTAATATAAAATATGGTTATACAGTAATTGTAAAATCACCTTCTCAACTTAAAAATATTCTATTGAATACTAATTTAAAAATTCATGCTATTCAAATCTAATATTTCTCCTAACTCCTGACTCTGAGTGCGATGCAATAATTAATCACCAGGATTCTACATAATATCATGTCTGGTTAAATACTTAGCTTTTGCGCTCAAAAGAATGAAAGTGTTTACAGATAAAGATTTTGGCATTTTTAAGTCGGGAAAAAGTGCGCTCGCTTTGAGTTGAAAAGCCTCAAAAAGTTAGTATTAACAGCAAGATTTGGACAGAGAAATTGAGGGATAATTCTTCCGACTGCCTTCTCGCTCATTCCTTACTCTTCCTGCCTCCTGCCTCCTGTCTTCTGACTCCTACCCTCACCCATAAGACTTTTGAGCGCAAACCCTACTTATACTTTGGAGTAAAGAAGGCAAAAGGAAAAGGTTTTTTATCACTAATTATCCGGACATGATGTAATATCAAATCGGGATTTAGCTCAACTGCTTATGAATAATAGGGAATAGGGAATAATTAATAGATTAGGGAGATTCCATAGAACGTCCCTAAAAAAATATTAACTGAGTCATCCTAACAGTTTTTGGAATTAGACTTGACTGTGGAGTTTAGAGTTTGACTGTGATAAGGGGAGTTGAGTTTCAGTTTCCGCTTCCAATGAAATGATGCCTACAGTTCTTTTTTTCAAGATTACCGTCCAATTTTGGGTTTTTCTCTTTTTTCCCAAAAAAAATGAATTGAAGCTAAATTTGTTCAACTTGTAGAAAGTATTCAATAAAAAGGTAGAAAACATATTGATAGGGTATCCTCTTAGATTGCACCACAAAACGATTGATCTGATAGTAGTTATGCACCCAATTAATTAATTAATTAATCTATCGGTAATATTACTGAACAACATAATTTTTGTCAAGACAATTAATAATTTATTTCGTCAAATTTTCATAAAACAAACAAATTTTCCCTGAATCTTTGCTGAATCTTCATATATTGAAAATCTTTATCTACTACTCAAATCGAGATAATACTAAGATAATATACGGTTGAATACTTATTATTTTGCCTCTTGCATCAGCTAACTTTTGGGTGGGTTTTATAACCGGATTTTATCTAATATCAAATCCGCTTAATTATACCAATGCTACGGGATTTTGTCTAACTGGTATTTTTCCCAATAATTAATTAGGTCTAAAACCCCACTTTTAAAAGCGAAATATTTTTGGAGGGTTGTTCAAAATCCCCATTAAACAAACAACTTTCAAGATATAACTTATAACTTATAGCTTATTTATTTTGACATTTGGCATCTTTAAAATCCCACCTAAAATCTTCCACCGACTACTTGACACCTTCTTCAACCCGCCTTATTGAAAGATGTCACTTTTTCCTGTTTTTTCAGTTTGACTGGAATCTGAATTATAAATTCAGACCCCTCTCCTAATGCAGGATTACACTGAATATTCCCTCCATGTTTTTCGACAACAATTTTATAACTAATTGCCAACCCTAAACCTGTGCCTTTACCTACAGGTTTAGTAGTAAAAAATGGATCGAAAATCTGTTTAGATATTTGCTCATTCATACCTAAACCATTGTCAGAAATCCGAATACGTATCCAATGATTATCTACAATTTCTGTACTAATTGAAATAGTTGGTTTTTTGAATCTTTCCTGATTATTTTGTTTGCCTAAATCAACTATTTGCTTGGAGCTTTTATTATCATCTACAAATAATACTTGCTGAGAAGTACCTAAATTTTCTAGAGAATTTTGCAGATTTTTATTTGTGATTTTTGAATTGATGTTAAAAGTAGTTTTTCTCTGAGTATGAGACCGCTTTTTCATATCTAAAACTGTATGATTTAGCTGTTTCTTTTGAGATGTCCAACTATTTGATAAAATCGACATTTCTAAAGCATCAATCGCGTTATTCAAAACATTCATAAATACCTGATTCAATTGTCCTGGATAACACTCAACTAACGGCAAATCTCCGTAGTTTTTAATAACTTTAATTTCCTCTGATTTTATCCCTGTTGCTAATCCTGTTACTAGATTTAATCGATTCTTTAAAATTAGCAATGTACTGTTAATCCCATCATGAATATTTACTAATTTTTTGTCTGATTCATCCAATCTCGCAAAATTACGCAAAGACAAAACTATGGAACGAATACGTTCAGCTCCACTCTGCATTGAAGACATAATTTTTGGCAAATCTTCCTTAACAAAACCTAACTCTATTTCTTCTATGTGAGATTGAATTTCTGCATCAGGAGTAGGATAATGCTCTTGATAAAGATTAATCAATTCTAGTAAATCTTTGATGTATTGATTGCTATAACTAATATTACCATAGATAAAACTAATTGGATTATTAATTTCATGGGCAATACCTGCTACCAACTGACCTAAACTAGACATTTTTTCTGTGTGAATTAACTGAGCTTGAGTCTGTCTCAATTCCTGGAGCGCAATTTCTAGTTGTTCAGCTTTATTTCTTTCTCTTGCTTCTGACTTGCGCAGAGAAATTTCAACTCTTTTGCGATCGCTAATATCTCGTGCAAATGCACATTGATATTCTTTACCTTTGAATTCTAAATGATTGAGAGTGATTTCTACTGGAAATTTTCTATTGTGTTTATTGAGATGATAAGCTTCTATTTTCAGGTGACTGCATTTTTTCAATAAATTCCAATGCAATGGCCATGAATTCTTAGGAAAATCTGAGTTGATGTCATGGATCGTCATTGATAGCAATTCTTCTGGAGAATATCCTAAAGAATGACAAGCTGCATCATTGACATATATTAATTTTCCATCTTTAGCTATCCAGAAAACTGCATCCGCAGAACGTTCTATTACAAACTGACTCAGTTGTAGTTGTTCCTTAACTTGCAGTTGTTTTTTAAGAGCTTGATGTAACTTATTGTTTAACCAAGTGAGACTTGCAATATGATTTTTAACTCTTTTTTCTAACAACGCATCTAGAGTCTGAACTGATTTTTCTGCTTCTTGTCGGCGTTTAATTTCTGATGCTAATTCAGCATTTACTAACTGTAATTTACTTGGACTAGGAATCGTTAATGCTATGGGAATTAATGATACCATTATGAAGGCAATTGATATAGAAATAATTGCAGTAATAGCTTGAAGCCAACCTGAAAGCAAATCACTAGGGTACCACAAACTCCAAATTTCTATTAGATGGGTTGTAGCATAGGATAAAATGCAAATTGCTAGAATAGGAATTATCCAATTTATTTCTATATCCTGTCGCTTATGAATAAAATAGATAATTAAAGCTGCGATTAAATAAAAGGCAAAAGTTATTAAGATATTTGAAGTAGTCTGTAGCCAGACTAGCTGAGGTGGGTCTCTCCAGCAATCTCCTTGAAGTAGGACTGTTTGATTTAAATTGTTTAAAAAAAAGTATCTTAACATTGTTAAATAAATTGCTTGGTTTGTTTTTAAATCTATTATTCTGCTTATATTAACATAATTAAATTATTATTGTGGCCATTTGATATTTTTTGATAAATATTCATAATTCTTGAGATTTACTAGATTTTATTTGTAAGTGAATTATCTAATCTGGATTTATATCATCTCCGGTTGAATACTTATACCATTTTATTCGGATCTGGATTTATATCATCTCCGGTTGAATACTTAATACCCTTTTATTCGGACATGATATAAATCGGTGATAATTGTGATTAATCCTTCGAGAAAATAAGAAATCCTCCGATGAACTTTTTTCCATACTGATTTCTGGTTATCTTCGTGGCACTCATATGATTTATCTGGCAATGAGATGTACTCCTTCTGCCTTCTCTCCTAGATAACTAAAGCCTTCTTTCTTACTTCTACCATTTGTAACAAATATTTCTCAAATTGGTATTAGACATCTCCAATAAGAAAAACAGAAAATCAATTATCTCACAGAAATCATCAATTATTTCTCTCTACTCCCTACTCTCTACCCCCTACTGCCTCTTTAGGTTGAGATTTCTATTCCCAATATCAAAAAAATCCGTGTAAAATGAACCCCAAATGTAGTTTCTATCGACTCCTATTTCTTCGATGCCCAAAAATCAGCCAGTTCAATGGTACAAAAGCTTGAATGCCCAAACCATGATTATTTTGGGAATATTTGCCTCTAGTCTAATTAGTAGTTTTATGTTTACCATCAATAGGGAAGGTAAAAAACTGGTTTTCAGAGAATCATCCCGTCTTATTCAACAAACAGGCGATAGTGCTGTCTCAGATTTAACTGTTCGTACTCAAGAAGTGGCAGCTTTAACTCGCACCCTGGGGTTAACAGTCGAACAATTATCCAAATCAGAAACAATTTTCCAGAGTCTCATACCAGCAATAATTGATTTTCAAGGTGATATGGATATTGCAGGGGGTGGAGTTTGGCCGGAACCCTACCGTTTTGATCCTGATGTAGAAAAAAGAAGTTTCTTTTGGGGTAGGGAACAAGATGGAACTTTGAAATATTATGATGACTATAATGAATCTGGTTATCACGATCAAGACTGGTATGCGATCGCGCCTTATTTAGAACCAGGAAAGTGTTTCTGGAGTAGGTCTTATGTAGACCCTTTTTCCCAACAACCAATGGTAACTTGTACGGTTGCTACTCAAGAAAAAGGAGAATTTTCTGGGGTAGTGACTATCGATGTGCGACTCGAAGGTTTACAAAGTTTTACGACAGCTTTGCAGCAAAAAACTCAGGGGTATATTTTTATTGTAGATCGAGATAACAAATTTATCAGCTTTCCAGATATCGACCTAGTGAAGCGGATACATAAAGATAGTAATGGCACTACAATAGATTTTATATTCGCCTCAGAGTTAGTCAAAGTTCATCCCGAATTTGCTCCTATTGCTGAAGCACTAGAAAAGATAAATCAAGAAATTTTAGAGCAAGCACAGCAAATGCTGAAATACAAACCAGAAACTGTTGCCCAACTCGAACAACGAAGTTATCAAATTAATTCACAGCAAGCGCAACTTATGAGTGTTATTCTCGCCGATCCTTTGGCGGGAATAACAGACTCAACAAGATTACTCAAACAATTGGAAATAGACGATGACTGGTTACTGGAAGAAAAATCAATCGTTGATATTTTTCATATACCCAATACCTACTGGAAGTTAGTTATTGTTAAGCCTTTTTCGGAAAAAATTGCCGTAGCAACTGCTATTTCCCAATTTCTGATTAACCGGACTATATTTATTGTTGTAATTGGAGCATTACTCGTCCTAGTAGCAGTTAAATTTCGACTCCTCGAACCCATTCAAAGTTTGAGCAAAGCAGCTAAAAATATTGAGGATAATCCCAATCAAATTGCAAATAGTCAATGGCAGCAGGAATTACCCACTAAACGTCAGGATGAAATTGGTGAACTAGGGCGAGCATTTATTAGTATGGCAGAGCAACTGAAAGAATCTTGGGAAACCTTGGAACAAAGAGTAGAAGAGCGTACCGCAGAATTAGCTCGCTCAAATCAAAAATTGGAAATTGCTAATCGTGCCAAAACTGAATTTCTGGCAAATATGAGTCACGAAGTACGCACCCCACTTAATGGAATTTTAGGTTACGCTCAGATTCTACAACGTTCTCAGATTTTGGACGAAAATGGCTCAAAATCTGTGGAAATTATCTATAAATGTGGCACTCACCTGCTAACTTTAATTAATGACGTCCTAGATATGTCTAAAATTGAAGCTAATAAAATGGAATTGCTGCCTACTGATTTCTATTTTCCCACATTTATGCAAGGTGTTGTAGAAATGTGTCGCTTCAAAGCAAAACAAAAGAAGATTGATCTAGTTTACGAATGTGATGCAGAATTACCAGAAGGTGTAAGTGCTGATGAAAAACGGTTACGACAGGTATTGATTAATTTATTGAGTAACGCCATTAAATTTACTAATGATGGTAAGGTAACTTTTACTGTGAGTCATTCTGAAACTGGTTTCCGGTTTGAGGTGCGCGATACTGGTATGGGCATAACACCAGAACACTTGGAGACTATATTTTTACCTTTTGAGCAGGTGGGAGATAGGAAAAACCAATTGGAGGGAACTGGTTTAGGGTTGGCAATAAGTCAAGAAATTGTCCAGATGATGAATAGTCAAATTTATGTAGAAAGTCAAATAGGTATAGGTAGCGTGTTTTGGTTCGATTTGTCTTTAGAATCTTCCCTAGAGTGGGTGAAGTCGGGACAGTCTAGTGATAAAGGGTTGATTAAAGGTATTAAAAGTCAACCTCGAAAGATCAAGATTTTGGCAGTGGATGATAAGTGGGAAAATCGTTCGGTGATTGTTAATTTATTGCAATCTCTGGGGTTTGAATTAGAAGAGGCAAGGAATGGTCAAGAAGGTTGGGATAAGGCGCGAGTTTTTCTGCCCGATCTAGTTATTACTGATTTGATAATGCCTGTAATGGACGGCTTTGAGATGATCAGGTTGTTTAGGGAGTTTGAGATTTTCTCCAATGTACCAATTCTTATTTCTTCTGCAAGTGTCTTTGAGTTTGACCAGTATAGAAGTTTTAAAGCTGGTGCCAATGATTTTTTGCCGAAACCAGTCCAGGCAAGAGAGTTATTAAATAAGTTACAGCAGCATTTGGGTTTGGAATGGGTGTATGAACGAGAAACCGTCTCAGAAGAAAAGGAGAAGGAGGTGGATGAGATGGAGATTATAGCGCCTGATACTGAGGTATTGGATATTTTGTATGAGTTGGCGATGAAGGGTAATTTTAAGGGTATTGTGAAGCAGGTTCAAATTCTGGAGAAGGTTAATGACAAATATATTCCGTTTGTACAGCGAATTAAGAAATTCAGTAGAGAGTTTCATGACCAGGAAATTATTGAACTGATTGAGCGGTTTCACGGTTAAGTTCTGGGGTGATATAGAATCAGGATAATTACTATAGCTAAGTCCGCAGCGACTGGAACGGAGTGGAAGGAAGCAATCTCATGGGTGCCGGGAGATTACTTCCTATCGTCGATAGGGACGACTGTTCAACCGGACATGATATGATGGGGTGATGGGGTGATGGGGTGATGGGGAGATATAGAAAGACTTAGCAATAACGCTCAGATGGAACATTTTTTTATTTGGAGGTCAAGTTTCAGGTTTGGGACGCTCAGTTGAGATTTTGGAGGCCAAGTTTGAGGTTGGAAACCTCTCGGTTAAGGTCTTGAACATCTCAATAGATAATTTAGGAATGAGAATTTATTAACTTCCAGATTTCCTGCACAGGAGCATTGACTTAATCAAAGAATAACGATATAATAAGTTATAAAGCATACTA
>NZ_JBNHER010000273.1:0-33999 GCF_050015975.1 Dapis purpurea BLCC-M126
ATGAGTCAGGAGTAATGAGTCAGGAGTAATGAGTCAGGAGTAATGAGTCAGGAGTCAGTATCATTGTGGTTTATTAATATGAAAACCGCTGTAAAGTAATTGAAAAAATTATCAACACATATCCTATGACCAGATTCTATGAGCAATTAACCGGATTTGATATGATTAATTAAGTTAATTAAAAATTTTTTTCAATACGCTACAATAATTTTCATTACTTAAAATAATCACGAAAAGTTAAAAGTAATTTTAATATATAGCATATAGCAATTTTATTCAAAATGAAATGAAACTGCTCATTTCTCCGAAGCTACAAAATCCCTCAAAGTGTTGCATATTTCTACTTAAGTTGTTCCCTTTTTGCAGCCAAAATGTATTATTTTTACAAACATGAAAAATGTTATAGTAGGAATCTGACTAAAGAAAGTCAAATTTAGCTCTTCCGCACCTGTTGCCTCACGCTCTACCCATAGGTGAGCGTCGGGATGATAGGCGGGTCAACCATCGGGGTTCGATGCCACGAAAATTGACCAATGGATTTGTGGCATAAATCAATAATATGGAAGATATTAACGATCAAATTCTCAATATGGTGGCAGACTTTTTCGGCACTTTTGGCCAAAAAGAAACCTTCACTCTACTACTAGCAATGGACCGAGAAAAAGTCTACAACGACTTCTTAAAAGCTGAAGCTGGTTTTAATGCTAATAAACTAGCTATTCTAGATAAAGGCATTAAAAATTCTCCCTATCAAAACCAGATAGAAAATTAT
This sequence comes from Dapis purpurea BLCC-M126, assembly GCF_050015975.1. Classification (NCBI taxonomy): domain Bacteria; kingdom Bacillati; phylum Cyanobacteriota; class Cyanophyceae; order Oscillatoriales; family Microcoleaceae; genus Dapis; species Dapis purpurea. Next base: position 773 of record NZ_JBNHER010000273.1, read on the forward strand.
CCAGAACATTTAAAAATGCTGCCTAGTTTAGCTGCACCAGAAGGAGCAGAAATTTTTCCCAATGTTGGCGAACTTCCAGAAATTGATGAACAAGCACTTAGTTTTATTCATCCTGACATTAAAGAAGCTTGTATTTGCCTAGCTGGTAGTGCTGACGGACGGTTTAAATCTCATTGGTTAGGTAGAAATTCTCTGGATAAATGTCAATTTTGGAGTTCAACTAAAATTATCGCAATTTTAAATGTAATTTGTGCTATTAATAGTGATATTAATACCTGTCAAATTCGAGGCGATGGTAAAAATATAGATTTTAATGAAGCTGTAGAAGATGTGATTACTTATGCAGAAAATATAGGTAGTTCTAATGCCTTGGGTGCTATGTTTAAATGCTTCCAAACTTATGTTGATTTAGAATCATGGTTGAAAGAAATTACAGGTAATAATCATACAGAATTTCAAGGTTTATATGGTGAAGAAGCATTTATTATGTCTCCTGAAATTTCTCAAAATAATCAAGTTTTATTGAGTCCTGCATCGGAAAGTAAAAAACGAGAACACCAGACTGGAGAAAATACTGTTACTGCTTACGATCTCACCAGAATTATGTCAATGGTAGGATGGTATTATCATTTGCCAGAAACAGCAAAATTACCCACCCCTCTAACTCCCCTCCCAGGAGGGGATGGGGGTGGGTGGGAAAATTTGCAACCTTTTATTTGTAATCTTGGTAAAGATACTGGTCGTTATGTGGATGTTGCTCTAGAAAAATTGGGGATTCAAAATAGTATTAAATCTCCTGTTATTTTATCTAAAATGGGTTTTGGATATAGCTCCAGTCGTAAACGTACAGAACTTACTTATAGTTGTTTTACTCAATTTGAATATCAGGGAGAAGTTAAGTCTATAGCTATGACTTTGCGGGGTGCAAGATCCCTAGGAGATTTTGAGAGAGAAGCAGTAGAAATAGATGCTCGGATGGCAGCAGAAGTAACAGAAATTCTCAGAGTTTTAGTAACAGATGAACTGAATTTAGAATTCAGAATTTAGAATTCAGAAGTTGTTTTTGTAGAAACCAGAAACCGGGTTTGTATTAGATGTTCCATAATACTGACATCTACTCACACAAACCCGGTTTCTGTAACACTAGAGTTTAGCAAACTCTTTCATTATCAATTATCCATTATCTATCAACCTGTATTCCGCATACCAGCAGCAATACCATTGAGAGTTAACAAAGCACCACGTAATAACTCACTCTTACTATAACGAGAATGAATTACACCAGGGGTACCCGTATCATGCTGGCGCAGACGTTTTAACAAAGCTACCTGCAACATACCCAGAGGAATAATAGTCGCATTCCGTAATTGTACAGAACGCTGTAAATCTGGATCTCCATCCAAAGGTCGCTCATGACCAGAAATTTGTAGCACTAAATCCCGTGTTAAACGATATTCAGTCGAAATTTGCTCAAACAACTGCTCAAACCGTTCTCGATCTTCTGGTTTGGATAATTCTCGTACATAATAATGAGCAATTTGCAAATCTACTTTAGCTAAAGTCATCTCTACCTTAGAAATAACAGTAGTGAAGAAAGGCCACTTCAGATAAAAGTATTGCAAAAGTTTCAGGTGGTCTTCTGGTGCTTGTTCCACAAACTCTTGTAAAGCTGTTCCTACACCATACCAAGCAGGTAAGAGGAAGCGACTTTGAGTCCAGCTAAATACCCAAGGAATTGCCCGTAAACCAGAAATTGTCTTCTTTTTATCATTCTTCCGCCGAGCTGGACGGGAACTGATTTGTAGTTGACTAATTTCTTGAACTGGGGTAACTTGATAGAAAAATTCGACTAAATCTTCTTGTTCATAAATCAGATTTCGGTAATGAGTCCGTGATCGTACCGCAAACTCTTCCATAATCTCATTCCAGCTTTCAATTTCATCAAACCCCGTATGTAGCAAACTAGCTTGAATAACTGCAGTAGTAACATTTTCCAAGTTAAACATTGCTAACTGAGGCAGAGAATATTTAGAAGCAAGTACCTCACCCTGTTCAGTAATCTTAATCCGACCGCTAATACTCTTACCAGGCTGGGCTAAAATCGCTTTATAAGCTGGACCACCACCGCGTCCTACAGAACCACCACGGCCATGAAATATCCTCAAGGCAATACCATATTCCTCACCTATCTTATATAAAGCCTTTTGAGCCTTATGAATTTCCCAGTTACTACTCAAGAACCCAGAATCTTTATTACTGTCTGAGTAACCCAACATCACTTCTTGCAAATAAGGAGTTTCTAAGTCAGACTTTGGTTCTTCTGGCAATTTATCATACCCACCAGCAAGTGCAGCTCGATACAGAGACAACTTAAATAAATTGTCCATTACCCTGGGAGCATTTCTCAAGTCTTCTACTGTTTCAAACAGAGGCACTACCTGAATGCTACTTGCACCAGTTGCCGGATCGTAAAGTCCTGCTTCTTGAGCTAACAATAATACTTCCAATAGATCGCTAACATCGCGACTCATACTAATAATGTAAGTTTGGCAAATTTCTTTGCCAAACTCTACCTGCAATTGTCGCAGCATTCGGAAAGTGTTAATAATTTCACAAGTTCTCTCAGAAAAAGGTAACTCTGTGGGAATTAAGGGGCGACGAGTAGGTAACTCTGTTGACAACCACTCAGTCCGCTCTGCTTCCGACATTTCTATGTAAGGTTTAGGCAGAATTTGTAAATATTCGGTAACTTCCTGAATTACAGCCTCATGTACAGAAGATTCCTGACGGATATCAAGTCGCGCCAAATTAAAACCAAAAATTTCTACCTGGCAGATGATATTTTCCAAATCACTAGAGTTTAAGCCAGTTTCTTCTAGGTTACGTTGAATTAGTTGCAACTCTGCTAGAAACTCTGAACTAGAATGATAAATGCCTGTTGTTTCTTGGCGTTGAGAGACAACTTCCATTTCCCTTTGAGCTTGATCGACATTATATAAACGCCAGTTGCGATCGCGAGTATTTTCTAAACGCTTTTTCACATAAGACAACTTCAAGCGATAAGGTTCTTGGCGATAGCGAATTGCCCATTTCTCATATACTTCTGACATTTGCAAATGGTCACGATCTAAAGAATCTAGCAATTCTGGTAAAACATCACTCCAATGCAAGGACAAACTTAAAAGTTCTATCAGGCGATCAACAGCGTGGATATATTTATCCAATACTATCTGACGTTGATAGCAGGCTGTTTGCCAAGTAACTTCTGGTGTACAAAAAGGATTTCCATCACGATCTGCTCCCACCCAGGAACCAAACTTACAAAAATTGTAACTTGGTGGTTTTAGATAAGGGAAAGAACTATTTAAGGCTTGCTTAAACCTACGATGCAGTTGCGGGGTAGCGTCAAACAGAACTTCATTAAAATAATGAAGAGTAGTTTCTACCTCATCTAGTACAGTAGGTTTAAATTGGTGTAGTTCATCTGTACGCCACCACAAAAGAATTTCTTCTGTTAACTGTTCCTTGAGAGATTCTGTTTCCCAAGATGAAACTAAAGAATTTTCCTCTTCTCCATTTACTTGTAGTTCCGAAAAGCTGTCATCTACCTGATCGAGCTCCTGGAGAATTTTGGCAATGCGTCGTTGTTTTGTTCTAATTGTTCGTCGTACAATTTCTGTAGGGTGTGCTGTAAACACCAAACGGATGTCTAAGTTATCAATTAATCGTTGAATTAATTGATATGGTACATTGAGAGTCTGTAGTAAAGGAAATAGATAATGAAATGTACCCTCTCCTTCTGGTTTAGTTCTATTATCGTTCCATATTGGTATACTTCCAACCCGCAGCGAACAAGTCTCACCATCCTTAGCTACATCATCTTTAAATATTAGTTTTCCTGAACTATTGTTGTGAGAGTAAGCTAGTTGTTGAATTCTTTGTTCATAATGTTGTTCTACAATATTGATTAGCTGAAAATATAGAGCAAAAGCCCGGGCAGCTCGAATTGCATCTTTGAGTTCTAGTTGTTCAATTAGTTGTTCAATTTCTGAACCGATAAAGTTAGGAGCTTGTCCTTCTGGGGAATGAACTGAGCGCATCTTCTGCAGTACATCCACCAATTCTTGGCCACATTCTTGCCTTAAAACTAACTCCCATAAATCTTCAATTATTTTGATTCGATTACGCAGAAACCGATCTGAAGCCGTTATCGGGGTATTTTTTAACCCTGATTCTAGCATTATCTGTTCTGAGTGTAATAGTGAATTCATATTACCTGTTCCTCCATAACTGCTAACATCAAAAATCAATGTATTTTTTGATACTGTTTCCTCATTCGAGGAGATTTAATAGTACCAATGTCTCCAAATAGGCTGTAGTAATATTTTTTTGTCTAATCTATAGTTAATATCTCCCTATTACTAATTAAATTTTCCATATCCAAATTTTTAATAAAAAGGCAATTTACTTTCTGGTTCCCCTTGTTGCAGGAGAGGAGTAAATAGGGGACACCAGCATAGGCTCAAGAGTAGTTAATCTTTATTTATAAATATTCTCTCAAATTTCCCTTAAACATCAAGAGAATAGTTTTTTTTTATACTGCTCAAAAATTTATTACATCACCTTTTAAGAATATTTCAATTATAGACTTACTATTTTTGTGTTATATTCAAATTCTGCTCTTATAACATTGTAACAGCCCACATTATAGGTATATTCTCAAAACACTTGTAATTACTACATCACTACACCACTGTGATACTAATTTTGTTAATATTTTCCTAATATTTGAGCTATTCTTCAGTTCTAGTTTTTTCCCTACATTATAAGTTTTTGGTAGTTGAGAGACTCCAGAATTATGCACTCGCTTTTAAGAAGTATATGGAAGAGATAAGGGCAGGTTTAAATCCATAGTCAAAACATTTGTGATAATTTAAGATTTAAGATACAAAGACCTATGAATCATGGTGAGAGAATCATTATCGAATGGACACTTCACTTAAATTAAGGATTAACTAGGGTTCGCTGAATAAGCCTCAAAGCATGGGCAGATAAAGATTTGAGCACTTTCAAGTCCGGAAAAAGTAGGATATTTTCAGCTATATCAGCTGAAAAAGTTAGTATTTGGGTAAGAGTTAGGGAGGTTGGAGCAAAGGATAATTTTTCTGAGTACTTCCTCTATAACTCCCTGTCTGTGTTGACTCTTCACTACTTCCTACTCCCTACTCGCTCCCTTCACCATCAGACTTTTGAGCGCAACCCCTAACTAAAAAGATTGTCTGATACTGTCAGGCATTCTATTTCTAAGCGTTAGCACCTTGTACGCGACTATAGCGCTATGGGCAAGTCAGATTAAGGGAGCCGTTAGATTGGCGACGTACAGAAGTAATATCATGTGCCCCCTCCGGGGGAGCTACGCTAACGGATAATCACTTATAATAAAGTATATGGTTTGTAGTAGGGCTTCAGCCCGAACTGTAGATAGGGCTGAAGCCCTACTACGAACTTTAATTATAATAACTATTTAACCGCAATTCGTAGCTCCCCCGAAGGGGGCACATAATATAATCCCTAACTGAGTTTGAGAATTTATAAATGTCCTAATCTATTTACCGAAATATTGTGGTTTAAAGCCTCCCCTTTTAAGGGGATAATAAATGATAATTTTCCTGTTAGTCAATCCTATCCGTTTCAAGGAGAGGTAATTCTCAATTCTCAATTCTCAATTCTCAATTGTTGAAGTAGTGTTATAGGGAGTCAATCAAATAATCAATACTAAAAGTAGTCTCAATGGTATGTATAAAAGGAGAGAGTAGTCTTCAATAATTAATAATTAATAATTACCTCTCCTTAAACTTAAAACAGATAGGATTGAGCAAAATGATTTTTTTTATTCTCAACGGGAGATTTAATATGGCGTTTAGCCCTCTGCACAACTTCGTTTTGCTATTGCAAAGCTCCGCTTTTAATGTTCTGTAGGAAAACGCGTACTGTCCAGGAAAGAAGGAAAACCTCAGTATCTTATCCTAGGGAAAGCTCCGCAATTCAAGTCGGCAAGAGCCGAAGTGTGGAGTTATGCACCAGCAAAACGACCGCTCTATTGGTCAATTAGATATAGCATTTCGCTACACGACATGAAAAGCGTTTCGGCTAAGAGCCGACATGAATGCAGAGCATGACCTAGGATACCTCCTCTGCAAGAGGCAGCTCCTCTGTAATATCAAATCCGTTTGCAATGGAAGTGTTATAAGAAACCGGGTTTATGGGAGGTAGATGTTAGTATAGTGGGATATTTGATAAACCCGGTTTCTCTGGTTTTTTAATGCTACCGGATTTGAGATAAGAGGCAGCGGCTCTGTAAGAACGGGAAACCTAGCCATCCAATCGTACAGAAAGATTCGCAAAGATGTCGTGCAGGGCTTTTCATCTCAGCGACAGCCGTTTTGCTTCGCACAACTTAGTTTCCGCTAAGAGCCGACATGAAAAGCGGATTTTGGGCTAGCAAAACAAGCGTTGTGCGGAGCGCTAAACGCCATATCTAATCTCCCCTTAAGAAGAAAAAATTTTCACGCTCCGCGTCAATCCAATCCATTTTAGGGAGAGGTAATTATCCATTATCTATTAATGAAGACTCAGATAGATTTTGGGGAAAATTAAGCATTGGTAGGCGATCGCCCCGGAATATTTCCTCACTATAAAGTCCGGCCTCTGATAATAACTCATTAATGGCTTTATTACCCAACAAACCCAGCAAAACAGGACCAGTGGCCAAGCTCAGTACAATATCTGAGGAAATTTTCCAACTAGGGGTTGTAACTGTAGGATTTTCAGAGGAATTTTCTCGAAAAGATTGCATTTGTATTACCTCATTGACATACTTTCGGACTTCAAGGAGCGGATATTTTCCTAAGAAGATTTTTGATTAACTGAGTCCACTAATTATGATTGACTATTTTTGCGTACAAAGTTTGTCATACTAACTAGATTACCCTAGTTTTTTCAAGGGGTTGGAAATTGTTCTACTTATTACCTATTCTCAAATTATACAGGAAAATCATCCTCAAAGGACAGTAGCTGTAGACCAATTTTTTGGCAAACAAAAAAATCTGATGACTGAGTGCTAATTGATATATATTTTATAGTATAATGCGTAGTTTATAATTTTTAGCAAAATTCTACTGATTTGAGCAAGAGGCTTTTCTTTATCTCTATTAATACGCTACATTCCAAAATGTCACCAATGAATAGTTAAGCCAATCAAGGGAGTCTCCCAAACTAAGGAGAAGATGAAAGGGAATAAAATCATATTGACGGAAAATAGATCCCCCCTAGGAATTTGGGCACAGGAAGCCTTGGGACTTCCAGAAGTACAAGTACAAGTAAGATTGCGTGGCAATCATTTACATATTCTCTGTGAAGCCGAAAAATGTCCCGAAATGAACTTTGCCGTGGGTCAGTTTTCCCAGGCGCTGAGTCAGATTGATATAGAGTCTCTACTGCCTCCTAATCAACCTCGGATTTACCAGATGTTTCTGTGTGGCCGTACTTTAGGAAAGAGGCGACCTGACTGGACGGTAAAACTTGATAGCAATAAGGTAGCAACTCAGAGTCAGAGGGTAAATAATCCTAACAATTCGGATGATTCAGGAACTAATTCCTACTTAACATCTAATTATGCTTCTCCTCAAAATTACTCACAAAATAATGGTGGTAGTCAAACTTTACCTGAAGAAGAATTAACCAAAGTTGGTGCTGGGCAATCTTCTAAATTGGATATTCAGGATAATATTGCCTCTGAAGTGCTATTAAGTCCTCATCAGACTTCTGCTTGGACAAATGAAACATTAGAGCATCTCAACTTTTCATCATCAAAATTAGATTTAGAGACCTTTTCTCCCCCTGAACCAGAAAAGTCCAAATTAGAAACACAGCTAGATAAGGTTAAAGAATCTGATCAATATCTACTTGATTCTCCCCTGACAGTTTCTTCTCAAAAATTAGCTGAATATGGCCATCCAGATGCAATTGCAAGTTATTTGAGTGAAATTTTAGGTCAGTTAGGGGTCTGTGTAAATGTCACTATTCGAGAAAAAGAACTTAAGGAAAAATTAACAGAAACTACCCCAAAATCAGAGGATGCTGGTAAAAATAATAAATTAAAAAACCAAAAAATATTATGGGTATCTTGTGAAGCAGCTTATAGTCCAGATCCATCTCTTTTGGCGGAACCAATTACCCAAAAGCTACGAAATCTCAAGCTTAAAGATTTCCATGAAGCTCTAATTTCTTTACTTGTTCAAGGAGAAACTGCACCTGACTGGATGTTGCGGGTGGATCTAACTCCACCCGATCTAATGCTACAAGAATGGGCAAATTGGGGGGATGTGGCCGCCATTGAACGGTTGCTTAAACAAAAGTTGGCTACCCTTGGAGTGGATATTCGAGCTACCCTAAAAGAATCAACGTTACATTTATTCTGTACTAATACTAATAATTCTAAGCAAGAAGTTCCAGATAAAGATAAAATCAAGGAAGCGATCGCTACTAAATTAGCAACAATTCTCCCAAGGGGTATTCAAGCTGCTACAATCTATGGTTGTATTCTGAATGAAACCAACGAGAAAAAATCAGAGTCACCTCAATGGATAGACTGGTTGAATTTACCAGCATCTGAAAATCCTGATTTATCTGCTAGTGCTAAAGTTTTGGCAAGTCAGGGAAACCATGAAGCAATTAGTTTTCTATTAAATAGGTTACTTAATCCCAACCTCGATCAAAGATTGCAAACAGGAGGTATTCGGGTATTAATATTACCCAAGCAAGAATTATTGCACGTTATGAGCGAAGCTCCTACTTGTCCTTCTCAATCTTTAGTAGGACCGATCATAGCTAATTTCTTGCGTCAACTTCAAATTCCTGGAGTTAATGGGGTTAGGGTTTACGGGCGTCGTGCTGGTCAAAAATTGCCTTTGTGGCGCTACGGGATTAATTTTACTGGGAGAAGTCGCCAGCATTCGGAACAAACTCCAGAGTTTGCTGCTTCTACGGAAATGGATTTTTTATTGGGCAAAACAGCAGATCGTGTTTTCCTCAAGTTAAAACCACAAACGACTGAAAAAACTGACTCAAAACTAAAACTGTTACTTCCTAACAGATACACACTTACAGCACAACTGTGTACAGGTATCCAACAATTACTTATTGGTTCTCGTTTATTTCTTCCTAATGAAGAAGAATCTACAAAAATCAGTAATTCATTAACATATAACACTCGTAATTATGGTAAATGGATTGCTGCTGTTGCTTATGCTACTCTAGGTATTTTCTTGACAGTTCAAACTGATTTAAAAGTAGGTGCAATATTAGAAAGAATTCCAGATATTTCTCTGTCTGGAAATAGTTGTCAAGGTTTTAATTGTCAAACTCCTGCAGAAGAAACTTTAGATGGAAAAGTAAATTCAGAATTGACGACTTATCCTACTTTTAATACTCCGCAATTAGATGAACAATTACTTCGTTATCAACAATATTTACAAGTAGAAAAAAAACCACCAGATATTTTAATAGTTGGCAGTTCTAGAGCATTAAGAGGGGTTAATCCGACAGTGCTTGAGGAAAGTTTAGCAAATTCAGGATATCCAGATTTAAGAATTTATAATTTTGGAGTAAATGGAGCAACTGCTCAAGTAGTAGATTTGATTGTACGTCAGATTTTACCACCAGAACAATTGCCACAATTAATTATTTTTGCTGATGGGGTTCGCGCTCTTAATAGTGGTAGAGTTGATAGGACTTTTGATATTATTGCTAGTTCTGAAGGTTATGAACAAGTGGATGCTGGCACATTTATAATTGGGAATAATAGCTCGGACAGATCAGTTAATTATGGATTAAATAAATTTAAACAAATATTCAAAAATATTGAAGAAAAAACTGAGGAAATATCAGTTACTTATCAGCAGCGTGATCGCCTCAAAAGTTTAATTATGTCAATTATCAATAATCCGACAAATTGGGATTTTTTGCATCAGGAAGAAAACCAGGCATTAGCAGTAGAAGAAACTCAAGAGTTAGATGAATTTCAACCAAATGGTTTTCTACCAATTTCTATAAAGTTTGAACCAGAAAATTACTATCAAAATTATGCTAAAGTTGCTGGTGACTACGATGCTGATTATGCAGACTTTCGATTAACAGGAAAACAAACAACAGCGCTAAAAAATTTACTAGAGTATACTCAGTCAATAGGGATTAATTTTGTCTTTGTAAATATGCCTTTAACTACAGCATATTTAGACGAAGTACGAACTGCTTATGAACAAAAATTTCAGGAATATATGCAGCAGTTATCGTGGGAGTATGCCAATTTTGTATTCCGAGATTTAGGCAGTGCATGGCCACAAACTTATGCTAACTTTTCTGACCCTAGTCATCTGAATCTTTACGGAGCGATCGCTGTTTCTCAAACATTAGCTGAGGATAATATTATTCCTTGGAAACCTTAAATGTAAGAATTTAGCCGTCAGCTTTCAGCTTATCAGTTACTAACTCATTATTAAACTGAAGCAGGAATTAGTCTTCAAGAAGTGACATAAGTTTGCGGAGTATGACCTAGGAAAGAAAAAGGTAATTAGCCAATCTTAAGGGAAGAAAAAAACAGAAAAATTCTCTATATTTACTATATTTATTTTTCAATTAACTCAAAATTAATTAATATTTTTTGACCATAAGATATTGGCAGTTGATGATTTTTTGAATTATTATAGAAAATAGGAAACCTAAGTTAATAAAATCAGGTAAAGTGGGAAAAAGTTAAAAGATTTAACATGAGTATTCATAGCTCAATATTTAACTACTATATTAGACTGACACATCTAAATTTTATACATTACATTATAGGATTTCTGCATAGGGCAGGTTCTATTAAATGTTGATATTATTTTATTAAAATAAAGGATAACCTGCTCCTACTATTGCAAAATGTTAGGCGTATCAAGCTACAACTATATTTTTTTCTTATTCTTAAATGAATTATGTGGACGATAAAGCAAAATCAAACTCATAAGCAGACAAAAAAAATAGAGAAAATAATTATGCTAAAAATAATTAAATTCATAAGCATATTACTGCTGTTTTCTCTATCATTGATACTTGTAATATTTATGATTCCTACAACCAGAGTCTCAATAGCAAAAATTTCAGCACAACCACAATTAATTAGTAATGCGGAAACGAGAGATGATACTTATGAAGAATTAGTTGATAGGTATGAAAAACTAGAAGGAATGTTTACCCTTTATCGAGACAAAGAAACAGGTCAAACATTAATGGAAGTTCAACCAGAACAACTCAATAAAAATTTCCTGTGTTTTATTACTTTAGAATCAGGTATTGGTGAAGCAGGTTTAATTAGTGGCATACCAATTAGAGATTTTGTATTCCAGTTACGAAAACAGCAAGATAATATTCAATTTGTATTGCCAAATATAAAGTTCCGGACTGACGAATTCGACCCACAAGCTCGTTCTATTAAACGTTCATTTAGTGATTCAGTTTTATATTCTCTACCTATCAAAGCAACTCATCCTCAAAAAGAAACATTACTAATAGATTTAGAAAGTTTATTAATTGAGGATTTAAAATTAGCATCTTTAGAAGAAATATTACCTAAAGACTATTCAGTAGATTATACAAATTCTTATATTAGTGATGGAAAAGCATTTCCTTTGAACATAGAACTAGAGTCAGTTTATGGAATTTTAAATGAGTATAATACAGGAGATTTACAATCTGTACCAGATAGTCGTGCTTTTAACCTTAGAGTCCGCTACAGCTTTTCTGAATTACCAAGAAATAATGCTTATATTCCTAGACTTGCAGATGAAAGAGTAGGTTATTTTATTAGTGCCTATAAAGATGTTTCTGACAATAGTCGTCGGGAACCTTTTGTTCGTTATATTAAGAGATGGCATCTGGAAAAACAAATTCCTAGCGCACCTTTATCACCACCCTTAGAACCAATAACTTTCTGGATAGAAAATACAGTGCCTATCGAATATCGTGATGCTATTCGAGAAGGAATTTTAATGTGGAATAAAGCCTTTGAAAAAGCGGGATTTATTGATGCTATTCAAGTCAAACAAATGCCCGATGATGCTGCTTGGGACCCAGCAGATGTTCGTTACAATACAATTCGTTGGTCTACTACTTTTGAATCTTGGTTTAGAGGCATAGGTCCTTCCCGTTTCAATCCATTAACAGGGCAAATTTTAGATGCAGATATTGTTCTAGATGCCGGAATTATTAGAGACATTAAATATGGTGCAATAGGGAGTCTAGTTTTACAAAATCAATCTTTTGGTAAGGCTTTTAAAACTAAAGATGGCAAAAGTTATAATCCCTGTGTTTTAGATATGTATTCAGGGGATTTAGATAATCTGGAAACTGAGGCAGAAGTAAATATTTCTGACCAAAATAATAATATAGAATCTATAATTCCTAAATCCTTACAAACACAATATCTATCTTCTGGTAAGTCATCATTATCAAACTCCCACTCATCAGAACACCTTTGTTTTGGTTGGAATTCATCTCAACAGTTAGGAGTGGGAGCAGTAGCAATGAATGTTTTGCAAAACGTCAGATCTTACAGTACAGAAATAGAGAAGTATGTCAATCAATATTTAAAATATCTCACTGCTCACGAAGTCGGACATACTCTCGGTCTCAGACATAACTTTCATGGTAGCACGATGTTAGAACCAGAACAGTTGCATGATACCAGTATTACTCACACAAAAGGGTTAGTAGCATCTGTAATGGATTATGTACCAGTTAATCTTGCACCCCAGGGAATAACTCAAGGAGACTATTTTCCAGTTGTAGTCGGTCCTTATGATGAGTGGGCGGTTGAATATGGTTACAAACCTAGTGGAATAGCTAGTTATATTGGAGAAAGAGGATTTTTACAAGACATTGCGAGTCGAGCGGTACAACCAGAACTATCTTATGCACCAGATGAAGATTCCTATGACATTCTCGATCCAGCAGCAAATAGTTATGACCTCAGTAAAAATACATTGGTTTATTCTCAGTGGCAATTGGATAACGCTCGGAATATTTGGAATAGTTTAGAAAAGCGGGTTCCTAGAAATGATGAAAGTTATAGCGATATCAGGGTAATGTTTGATATGATTTTATCTTATTATTTCCGGCAAATAAGGAATGCTACTTTGTATGTGGGGGGTCAGTCGTTTAACCGAGAAAGTATCAAAAATGTTAATGGCCGTTTACCATTTGAACCAATATCTGTAGAAAAACAACGTCAAGCTTTGGAAATATTAGATAAATATGTTTTTGCTGAGGATGCGTTTCAGTTCTCACCAGATTTATTGAATAAGTTGGCACCGTCTCGTTGGTTACATTGGGGAAGTCCTGTTGTAGTGTTTCCTTTAGATTATCCAATTCAAGACCGGGTTTTATTGGTACAGCGTCGAATTTTGCGATCCCTATTTTCTGAGACTCGTTTGACTCGTATGCGAGATTTGGAGTTTAAAACAACGGCAGATAATGTTTTGAAATTACCAGAACTTTTTGATACTTTGCAAAATAGTATTTGGAAGGAAATTTTACAACCAACTGGGGGTGCAGTTGAAATTTATGGTATGCGTCGTTCCCTACAACGGGAACATTTGAAACTATTAATTTCAATGGTTTTGCGTAACCGTAATGTACCTGAAGATGCTCGAAGTTTGGCTTGGTATGAACTGCGACAACTGGATAAAGATTTGGAGAAGGCAGTTAAAAAACGGGGTAAGAAGATGGATGATTATACTAGGGCGCATTTAGAAGAAACGCGCGATCGAATTGTGAAAACCTTGAATGCACAATTGGAGTCTAATTAGAAAATTAAAAGTCAAAAGTCAAAAGTAAAATGCCAAAGAGTTAGGCGATTAGAAATGAAACAGGACTTACGCAAAATCAGGTAATTCTGCCATTATGAGCGACAGCGTTTTGCTGCGCGACATGAATGGGAAAGAGTCCGTTAGGATAGTAATCTCAAACCTCCAAAACTTGTTCCTGATGCGTAAGTCCTGATTAATTGAAATTTTCCAATCTCTTTATAAATATCTGTCTGTCAGAATTTCCAAAGCGCGGTCTGAGCATCCCATTAACCACAAGTCAGACATCCCCGTTTTTTCCCCCAATAAAATTCGCCGCCGACACCGGAACGTTTCTTCCTCTAAATAAGCACCCAATAAAATTCGTTGTAGATTAGGGTTCCAAATACCAGTTCGCCCGTGAAGCACTCGCCAGTTATCAACCACTAATACTTGTCCTGGAGTTAACAAAAATTCCGTACTATATTCAGGGTCTTGCAACAATTGAGAAAATCGCTTATAGGCTGCCAAGAGGTCGTGAATTTTATCGTAAGAAACCTCCAGCGGTACTCGCGTATTGTGATTGTACTTAATCTGATACACCTCCCCATTTTCATCCAAATTAATGACATGGTTGTGCCGATAAGCATCCCATTCGTATTTACGGGAACTAGATTCATGTTCGCCCAGTTTCTCTTCCACCGAAAGCCGCTTACGACCTGCGGGGATATATTCCGTAGTTAGCAATTCAAAAAACCACGGATTTTCTGTTTTGATAACTTCTGCCAGTTTGAAACCATCAACGACCGTGGAATAAGCCTGGCGATCGCCATCTGGGTTCTCGTAGAGGATGCATTCGAGAAATTGCAGCCCGGTAGGAATGTCATAAGCAGTAACATCTGTATGATTTCTTAAAGTTCCCACTTGATATGAATGTTGGATAGCCTGAGCCTTTTTGTTGCTTCTATCCATCGCAAACACGTTGGTAGGATGGTATCGTTGCCGGAGCGGTCCTACTCGTTCTATCAATGCCCGGAAGCTTTCTTCGTTTTTCGGAGCATCGTCAATTATTGCCACCCCCATATCGACTATTTTATTCAGGAATGACAATAATGCTCCATCATCGTTCATTACCTCATAGCAATCAAAATGAGACACCGACACAGACGAGTCCCACAATTGAGGTTTACGACGTTGCTTCAGGGCAGGGTCGTTTTGGCAGTGAACCCGCAGCCACGAGGCATCAAAGACACTTTGATGACCTGCTTGCTCCCCACCCCAAATAATATCTAAATTGCCTTCGCGATCGAGCTTAAGCTCTTCGG
Organism: Dapis purpurea BLCC-M126; assembly: GCF_050015975.1. Lineage (NCBI taxonomy): Bacteria > Bacillati > Cyanobacteriota > Cyanophyceae > Oscillatoriales > Microcoleaceae > Dapis > Dapis purpurea. The sequence goes on from NZ_JBNHER010000273.1 coordinate 15,978, forward strand.
GAGTTGGGTTTAAAGGCATTTTGAGTACATCGTGCCCGCTGTTGATGCTCAAAGTATCTCGATGAAAGAATTTAGGAGACCGACAGCTATCTAAAAGCCAAAGGTTATGGTAAAAACTTTCGTGACCGTCTTTCCACACGATCTGTACCCCGTTGTTAGTTGTTGCCACCGATTCGATGCGAAAAGCAGGTTTAAGTTGCTGCAATGCTGCTGTCATGTTACACCTCAATATTTTTGCAAGATATTCAACCAGAAATTATATGATGTCCGGTTGAATAAATATAAATAAACGACTTAGGAGTCAGGAGTCAGGAGGGAAGAAAGAAAGAAGAAGTAAGAAAAGGAGAAAGTTTTTTTATCACTAATTATCCCGACATGATATTATACTCTGAATGGCAAGTAATTGCGTTTTTTTTACGCAGAAAAACACAAAAGTTGTCATTGCGAGGCGGCGATATCAGCACTAACCTCCTACTGTTGCGTCAAACCAGCCGAAGCAATCTCTACGACCTTTATCGCCCCCCACTTTTTGAAAAAGCGCAATTCTTACCCGTGTCGAGTATAAACAGTATGGATAACTAAATTTAGCGTTAATTTCAATCACTCATGCGCTCTGCCAGAATTTCTAAAGCGTGGTCTGAACATCCCATTAACCACATATCCGGCATCCCACTTTTTTTCCCGAGCAACAGTCGCCGTCGGCTGCGGAACGTTTCCGGCTTCGTATACGCTCCGAGTAAAACTCGTCGCAGTTGGGGATTCCGAATACCCGTCCGTCCGTGGAGCAGTCGCCAGTTATCATTTACCAATATCTGTCCGGGAGCGATGAGAAATTCGGCATTATACTCTGGAGATTCAGCTAATGCTGTAAATGCTTGGTAGGCGGCATACAAATCTTGAATTTTATCCGAAGAAACCTCAAGAGGTACGCGGTCGTTTTTATTGTGACGAATCTGGTAAACTTCGCCATTTTTATCCAAATTAATGACGTGCTGGCGATAATAGATTTCCCATTGGTATTTTTTGGTGCCTTTTTCCTTGTCAGATACTTTTTCTTCTACACCCAGTCGTCTGCGACCTGTTGATATATACTCTTGGGTGAGTAGCTCGAAATATTTTGGCTGCTGAGTCCTCAGAACTTCAGCAATTTTGAAACCATCTACCAGAGTGGAATATCCTTGTCTGTCATTGTCAGGATTTTCGTATTCAATACATCCGAGAAATTGAAGTCTGGGAGGAACGTTGTAGGAAACGTGATCGCTATGATTGTCCAGCCGATGCAAATACTTATAGGAGTGGTGAATTTTCCCTGCCAGTTGGTTTGCTGTATTTAAAGTATAGATGTTAGTAGGATGATATCGTTGCTGAATCGGTCCGACGCGCTCTACTAATGCCTGAAATGCTTCTCTGGTTTTGGGAAAGCCGTCAATAATTACCATTCCCACATCCAGCATTTTATCCAACCAATACAGTAGCGTTTCATCGTCTCTCATCACTTCCTGGTAATCGAAGTATGGGATGGACAAGGATGAGTCCCACAGTTGGGGTTTTCGTCGCTGTTTGAGAGCGGGGTCTTTTTGACAGTGAACTCGCAGCCAAGATGGATCGTAGACGCTATGATGTCCGGGTTCTTCACCACCCCAAACGATATCTAAATTTCCGTCGCGGTCTATTTTGACCGTTTCAGTTATCGGATTTAGCGGCATTTTCAGGGGGTCGTGTCCTTCCCCTTCTCCACTGTTGAGGCTTAATGTGTCTGGTTGAAAACATTTGGGAGAGTGGCAAGTATCCCGCAGCCAGAGGTTGTGATAAAAGCTTTCGTGACCATCTTTCCAAGTAATTTGTACCCCGTTATCGACGGTGGTAACCGATTGGATGCGAAAAGCCGATTTGAGTTGCTGAACTAATGTGACCATATTTACTCCTTTTATCAATAAATAGAATAGAGCGGTTTAACCGTCTTGGGGTTTACCTAGGGGAATTTTTAACCAAGTATTATGCTGCTTCATAAAACTGATATAAAACGTCATAATGTGACATTTTACTGTTTACTTCCTGCTTCTACTGAGGCCGTCGGCGGTTACTCATCCACAGGCATTGACGGTCAAGCCGACCGCATTTCTTAAATTTATACTGGCGTTTAAATCTCTATCTATTGATAACCCACACTCTGGGCAGTCATAAGTCCTTAGATTTAATGGCATTTCTTGAACGTGACCACAACTAGAACAAGTCTTTGATGATGGAAAAAACCTATCAACTACTACTAACTCAGAACCGTACCATTGGCACTTATATTCTAGCTGTCGCCTGAATTCATAAAATCCTTGGTCAGCTATAGATTTAGCTAGCTTATGATTGGCTAACATACCGCGAACATTCAAATCTTCTATGACAATTTTGCCGTGGTTTTTGGCTAAATATGTTGTCAATTTATGAAGTGTGTCTTTACGGATGTTTGCTACTTTTCTATGCAGCCTGGCTATTTTCAGTTGTGCTGCTTTCCAGTTAGCAGAACCTATCTCTTTATTACGATTTAGGTATTGCATTCTAGACAGCTTAGTTTCAAATCTGCGATAAGATTTCATACTTGTCACAACTTTACTATCACTCAAAGTCGCTAAGGTTTTCACTCCTAAATCTACACCAACTACATCAGTTTTTTTTGGTGTAGTTGTGGCATTAAATTCATAGCTACAGCTCAGATACCAGTCACCTGCTTGTCTACTAATAGTGATTGTTTTGGTTGTTGCCTCAATGGGTTCATAAGTTTTGACAATACCAATAAAAGGTAATTTGTGACTCCATCCATTTAATTCTATTGGTTTTCCGCAATTATCTATTGTGAAGGAATCATGTTTACCTTTCTTCTTAAATCTTGGATGTTTACCTAACCCTTGAAAGAACCTCTTAAATGCCTCACCCAAGTTGATAAAAGCATACTGATAAACTTTAGACGACAAGTTTTTCATCCAAGGATAACGAGGTTTTGTGTGATTGGTAAACACTTCTCTGAGTTTACGGGCATTTGGTTTATAACCATCTTTGTATGCCTGATTCCACAAACTTAAACCCCAATTATAACACCATCTGCTATAACCTGCGTGTTGAGCCATCAGGGTTTTCTGTTTGTTATTAAGTTTGAGCTTGGTTCTAATGGATTTCATGTATGCGTGAGTGCAGCCTGTCTAAATAGTATGTTTTTTAACGTTTTATATCGTTATTATTTGATTAAGTCAATGCTCCTTTTATTGATAAATAGAATATAGAAGTTTAACGGTCTTGCGGTTGACCTAGGGGAATTTTTAACCAAGTCTTATGCTCTTTGGTTAAGACACAATCGATTGTTGCATAAATACTGCCTTGTTTCCTCTGATAAAGTACTTCTTTTTCTGAAAGTGATATGGGGTTTGTATGCCAGACTCCAGGATGTATTGATATGCCACAAATACCATCTGAATAAAGAGCGACAAAGTCTTCAGGCTTGACATCGTCTTTAGGAGGAGCCAACAGATATATACTCGGTTCACCATTTTTAGGCATAAATGCTTCTCCTGCATCTAGATGGGCACTCAGCCAGTTTACCAGAAGATATTTAGAGTTACTTCCTGGTTCGGATACAATCTTACCCGCTGCACCACCGCGAGCATTCTGATGACCCGCAGAAAATATGGTCGAACCCTCCCAATAAACTCTGAACTGCTCTTCAATAACAGTACCGTAACCCCCCTTGGAAATTAGAGGTCGTTTTCCTGAAGTAGGCCATTTGCATAACTCTATTTTCGCATTTTCAAAATCTGTGAATACAACCCCTAACCCCAGAGCATTTTGGGAATTCAACCTTTTTAAGGGAACATCATAGTAATTGACTGTGGTCGCCATTTTTTCTTGAATTTAATTAAGAATTGAACTGTTATATCAATTAACAATTATAGCAATTATTGAATCGGTGAGGTACAGTTTTTTTATCCCCCCCAGCCCCCTGAAAGGGGGGAGAAGAACTCAAAGTCCCCCCTTTCAAAGGGGGGATTTAGGGGGGATTTAGTTCAGTTCGATATGCGTACCTCATAGTTTTGAAAAAGGCTATAACAATTAACAATTAACAATTGGGTTAAAGGCGTAAAAGCATTTATTTTACTGGCTTTGCTTTTTTTACCCTCTTGTTTTTACCCGCGGTCATTTATTGCGATTTGATATTAATGGAAAGTTCGATCCCACTTGCCAACTAAATTGACGGCAAATGGCTGAGGAAAATACTGCTCAAAAATCCTGTAGTAAAGTAATTCCTCCTTACTTTTTATGGGGTCTCCCCGAAAGCGTGCCCGCTCAAAATCTTTGTCAGAAATAGTAGCCTCAGCGTGAGCTGCTAAAACTTTAGAGGAAGCACAACCATGAGCAAATTCCATCTTTTCTCGCCAAACTATTTCTGGCGGTAAATAGTCTTCAAAAGCTTTACGGAGCAACCATTTTTCAATGCCAAAACTCTGGTGAAGCTTGAGGTTAGGATTTATAGTCAGTGCCATTTCCACAAAGTCTATATCTAGAAAAGGAACTCTTGCTTCTAAACCATGAGCCATTGTCAGTCTGTCTAATTTTTGCAAATTGAGATTATGTAATCCTTTAATCCGAGATACCAATTCTTGATTTAACGTCTTGCCATCATTGTAATCAGCTAGATAACTATAGCCAGCAAACAACTCATCTGATGCGTCTCCTCCGAGAACTACTTTGACATATTGGCTAGCAAGATTAGATAGCAAGTAGGTAGGTACACAACTTCTTAACCAAGCAGCATCATAGGATTCAAAGTGGTAAATTACCTCGGGTAGAACAGAAAGCATTTCTGCTTCTGAGTAAATATATTCGTGATGAATTGTTCCTAAATATTCTGCTACTAATCTTGCTGCTTTCAGATCGGGAGAGTTAGCAAATCCGGTGGCAAAAGAATGTAGTTCTGACAGTTCTCGCTTCATTAAAGCCGCAATTATGCTAGAATCAAGTCCTCCACTGAGAAATACTCCGACAGGAACGTCAGACATTAAACGCCTGCGGACACTTTGAGAAAGTCCTTGGCGAATTTTTTCTAAAATCACCTCTACATCTTCTAAAAACACATCGACTTCGGGAAAATCGTAGTATGATTGTAAACCCTCATCAGAATGGTAATAATGTCCTGGAGGAAACTCTTTAACTGCTTCGCCATACTCTATTAAAGCTTTGATTTCCGAAGCAAAAAATAAACCTTCTTCACTTTGAGCATAGTATAAAGGTTTAATCCCTAAGCGATCGCGCGCGACAAAGAATTCCCGATCGCTAGCCAAGATAAAGCTAAACATACCCCTGAGTTTTTGAGGCATCTGAGTGCCAAACTTTTGGTAGAGGGGTAGCAGAATTTCTGTATCGCTGTTGGTTGAGAAGTTGTAGTTTCCCTGCAAGCGATCGCGCCATTGTTGATGGTTATAAATTTCTCCGTTAGCAATAGCGTATAATTTACTCTGCGGATCGTATAATGGTTGCTCTCCTCCTTCTACATCAATAATAGCAAGACGATTATGTCCCAAAGCATAGTTTTCTTGGCAAATGCTACCAGTACCATCGGGTCCCCGATGACCTAAGATAGACAAGGTGTCTTCTATTCTAGGTAAATTTAAGCCAAAAAATCCAACTATTCCACACATATCTTTATCATCAAGGTAAGTTCAAGTCTTTCGACCGCAATTGAATGTCGTGCTTGTCTGGCTTTTCATAATTGGGCGATCGCCCAATTTACAATTCAATTTTTCCCCAGTTTTACACCTCTACCATCACTGGTAAATTAATCAATTGTTTATCGTTCGCTGTTTCATAACCGTTATATTCCAAGGTCTCCCCATTCGGAGTAAGGCTTTGGTAGAAAACTTCCTTCGGCCGGTTATTTTCGTCGGCGACTAGCACTCGCGCTTGGTGTCCCTGACGCAAGACTTCCGATCGCTCTATTTCCTCGTTTGCCCAAATAATCAAGATATCTCCAGGTTGGCACAGCAAGGCCCCCCCACCGTTGGGACAAATCTGACCTTTTCCAGGTTCTCCTGGTAACACATAAGTCCTCCAGCGATTGCCATTATCGATGTTGACAATTTCCACTTCTTCTAGGGGTAATATTCCCACCTTTTCTAATAACTCTCGGTCGATGGTAATGCTACCCACATAGTCGCGATTTGCCTCAGTCACGCGGACGCGATGAAGCTTGGCGTGCATCAGTTTAATTCTTGCCATCTTTATTATTGTTGGTTTATTTGCTAGAAAAATCCTTTATTAGACCAGTTCGATAATTCCATTTTTGCCCCGATCAAACTTGTTTGACAAAGGTTTTAACCTCGTTTATTGGGCAAGTCAGACTCAAAGGCAATTAATCCTTTTTCAAAACCATAGCATACATGGCTTCCGTGTCAAAGATGTTAAACTCCTCCCTGGCTACCAAACTCCAAGAAAGGCTTTTAATAACTTCTCGGACAGCAGGGTTGTCGTCGTGGTAGTCCGCCCGTACCGTCAGCAGGAAATAACCTCCAGCTTTTAAAAGGGGGAATAAATTGTACAAGGCTTCGATCGGAGCATGACCAAAGGTAAAAACTCCCACAGCGATTATAGCATCAAAGTTTTCCGTAGCTGCAAATTTGAGGGGTTCTTCTAAGTTGCCCTGGTGCAATGCTCGATAAACCTGCTTATTGCGGGCAACTTCCAGCATTTCTTCTGACAAATCGACTCCTACTATATTGCTATAACCCAGTTCGGCCAAGGCTTCTCCTACCATTCCCGTCCCCGCCCCTGCGTCGAGGATACTAGCCTCTTTATCGGGCAGGACTCCAGCAAGAGCCCTAGCAGAGAGAATTGGACTAATGCGATAGGGTTGGTCCAATTCGGCATCGTAAATACGAGACCAGGCATCGTATTTATCCCGCAGACTTTGTTGGTTGTTAGTTTCGTAGATCCAGGAGAGGCGATCGCTAACTTTTTCACATAAGTAATAAGCCCAACCTAATTGATCGCTTTGAATTGCCTCGCACATTTTATCATAAGCTGCGCTCAGTTCTGGATATTGAGGCAAAGCTAACTGGGAAAGTAACTCATAACTCTTGTGCAAATGCTCTTTCAAATCTTTAGCTGCCAAAACCATAAACCCTAACTTGCCCAGGAAATCTTTATAGGAGTCCAAGCTAAATATTGGTTCAAACAGCAAGCGATCGTAGACATATTGGCGTGCCATTTCGTTAATTTCCTGTGTCGGAGAAATCAAGTCATCGAAGATGAATGTGCCTCCTTCTTCAAGTACGCGGTGAACCTCTCGTAATGCCTGATGGCGATCGTGAACATGATACAATGTTGCTTGACTCCAAACATGGGTAAAGCTCCCCTCCTCATAGGGCAGGTTTGTGGCCGATGCTTTCTCAAATTCTAGTCTTAATGAAGGATACTCCTGTGCTTTAGCTTTAGCATTCTCAATGCGCACACCACTAAGATCGACTCCCACTACTTCACAGTCTGTCTGTTGGGATAACCATATAGCAGTGTTGCCATTACCACAGCCAAGGTCTAATACGCGAGAATCTTTTGTTATGCCACTCTGGGAGAGCATATATTCGTTCCAGTGTTTACAAGCAGTAATAAAGTCTTCTACTTTAGCATCTGTTAAGTTCTCAAAATAGCCCCAATGTAAACTACCTTCTGAGTCCCAAAAACTTCGATAAAGGCTATCTTCACTATCATAAAATACCTCTGTATCGGCCTCAGAAAATTTGCTTTGTGTCATGCTTTTTTTTATTTCATTTCTCTGTCTATCTGGTTTATTATCCCACCTTTGTGACTTTAGGCTGAAAAAAAATTGCTAAAACAATCACAGAGAAATTATTTTAAGTATTTTCCGACACCAATAGCAACAAGCTTTACAGGGCAGAATTTTTACAATTTTTTATATTATCAGGACTTACGCAGTACCGCTATATATAGCGTATAAATTCGTCATTATTCCAGATAGACCTACTATAATTAGTACCATTGCGTAAGTCCTGATTATATCAAATCCGGTAGCATCGATGTAATTAAACCTGAATTTTGGGCCACCAATGGTACTTGGTTATAGCCTTGATGAGAAACTGCTGTTTGAAAACCCACATTCCGCACGACAAAATACTGCGCTCCGCATTATTATCTCAACTACTAATGTAATATCAATGTTAATTATTGTTGAGTTTTTTTGGTGGTGCTAACTGTTGATAGCGTCCGTATTTATTGTAGGAAGTATCCGATATGATCGCAGACCCTATTCTTAAATTATATTCTGGTTTGGTCATTTGTCAAAAAAATTAGATGCGTTTGCCCTGGTCTAAACTCCAGTGGAATGATAATTATTATTAGTGAGAGTCAGGGGGCAGCTATCAAGTGTCCTTTTTGTAGTAAATTTGAAACTGGTACTGATTTGAGGATATTGAGGCAGTTGGAATGTCCATAGAATTAACTGAGGAGCTGAAAACTTGTTATCTGAAACCGCAGCTCGACTGCCTCTTTCAGAGGAGCTTCACTTCTGTGGTCTTTCTCTAGGTCAATTTATGGCACGAAGGGTTTTAAGATTAGTCTACGGTGGCCAGAGTCTAGCTCACCAAAAATTAGGATGGAATAGAGTAACTATTAGTAAAGGAATTAAAGAATTAAATAGTGGCATGATCTATGTAGATAATCATCTCCAATAAACAAAAATCATGCTTCGTTATCACACTCTTATTCATCAATTATTTGCGTCTACTGCCTCTTTTGTTCAAAATTTTCGTGGAACTGAGGCTATTTGAGATCTTGTGTAAATCTTATTCAATTTAAAATCTGCTTTATGAATAGACGCTCCTTTTTGCAATTAATGGCAACAACATCAGGTTTAATTTTCTCAAGAAAAAGTTTCGCCACCTTTTCCACACCTAATTCTCAATTATCAAATAACATCTCATCTTCTATGCCATCAAATTCTTCCTTTTTTATGCCCGATGAAGCCGAACCCCATTTATGTACTTGGATGGCTTTTAGTGCTAGTCCAGATATTTGGGGAAGGAAATACGCTTCTGGTGTACAAGATAATCTCGCCAGAATTGCCAAAGCTATTGTCAAATATGAACCTGTGAAAATGTTGGTGCGGGAGGAAGACTATAAGGTAGCTGTCGCTAAATGTGGTACTAATGTAGAATTGATTGTTTGCCCAATAGATGACCTGTGGATGAGGGATACAGGTTGCGTTTTTGTGGTTAATGATGCTGATGAGAAAGCAGCTATTGATTTTAATTTTAATGGTTGGGGAAACAAACAATATCACGAGCGCGATGCTAAAGTAGCTCGGTTTGTGGCCAAACAGTCTGGAGTATCATTGATTAATACAGACCTTGTATTTGAGGGTGGAGGTATTGAAGTCGATGGTAATGGTACGGCGATCGTGACTGAAAGTTGTATTATTAATGATAATCGCAATCCTGGTTGGAGTAAAGCTGACTGTGCAGCAGAATTGAAGTTTTTATTGGGGTTGCGGAAAATTATTTGGTTACCAGGTATTAGAGGTTATGATATTACCGATGGACATACTGATTTTTATGCCCGCTTTGCTGGCCCTGGTGTTGTTGTTGCTGGATACGACCCCGATCCTGACTCTTTTGACCATGCTGTTACCAAAAAACATCTAGAAATTCTGCGCTCGGCAACGGATGCAGATGGCAATAAATTAGAGGTTGTGGTACTTGAAGGTCCGACAAAAATCCGATCAGGATACGAAAGTGATGATGATTTTGCAGCAGGATATATTAATTTTTACGTTCTTAATGGTGCGGTTCTTGCTCCAGAATTTGGCGATCGCCAGGCAGATCGACGTGCAAAAGAAACTTTAGCGGAACTTTTTCCAGGTCGAGATATTGTACAAATTAATATTGATGAAATTGCTGCAGGAGGAGGTGGAATACATTGTACAACTCAGCAGGAACCAAAGTAAAGTCAAAAGTTAGAAGTAATATAATTCTCTGGTAAAAAAGTTTTTGTTTGTAGTAGGGCTTCAGCCCGAATTAATAATCGGGCTAAAGCCCTACTTTATAAGAAACCGGGTTTGTGGGAAGTAGATGTAATACACTGGGGCACCTAAAACAAACCCGGTTTCTGGGTTTGCCTGGGTAATATTTATAAGAAACCGGGTTTGTGGGAAAAAAAGTTTTTGTTTTAAGAAAGGATATTATCAAATCCGTTCGTTCGTTTAATAAAGTAATAAAAAAGTTTTTGTTTGTAGTAGGGCTTTAGCCCTATCTATAATTCGGGCTAAAGCCCTACTACGAACTTTTTCTAAATTCTCTTCCCTCCTGACTTCTGATTCCTGTCTCCTGTCTCCCGTCTCCTTTCACAAAAAGTGCTGTAAAATTATATATATCAAGTCAAAGGTTGATTGAAATGAAAGCCAATTTGGATAGGGTAAAAAAAAATCTGGGAGTTATACTAAAGTTTAATAGGAAAAAATCAACTAAACCAACTAAACAAATCATAAAGCAGCCACCGATAAATTAAATAAACCCGCCCCCAACAACCACCGAAACCTGTAGGGGTAGGTTCATCCCAAAACATTGCAAAACCCCATAAATTAAATAAACCCGCCCCTACAAACTTGATTCGCCGCTCGTGGGGGCGGGTTTAGTTAACTTAATTGCTGCTCTCAAAACTTTTGGTTGAACCCGCTCCTACAAACTTGATTCGCCGCTCGTGGGGGGCGGGTTTAGTTAACTTAATTGCTGCTCTCAAAGCTTTTGGTTGAACCCGCTCCTACAAACTTCCCTTGTGACTCCTGACTCCTTCTTCCGGTACTTATGAACAATTGATAATATCATAGAGGAAAATCACCCTGTTGATAGGCATTAATTTGCTCTTCACTCAACAACTCCATAAAATCTGCTAACTCGCTATAAGTCACGCATCGAACTTCAGGCAAACCGCAGACAGACTCAGCCAACCTAAACATCGCATTCCAGTACGCGCCGTTATTCCAAGCTGAAAAATGATGCCCGATATGTATGGGAGCGCGGTTGCCATTATAGTTTTTCTGAAAATACTTCATGTAAGTTTTATAAGTATCTTCCTCATAACGTTTGGCATTGCGAGGATTAGGTTTGGCGCGAGAATGCAGATAATAAAAATTGTAATCCATTGATAACACGCTCTTACCACTTGAGTTAGTCAAACTAGCTAGGGGAAAATTCCAAATACCGTTTTCCTGACGCGGCCAATAATTAGAAGATGCCACTTTGCTTGTGTCGTAGCGGAAACCATCCTTTGCGAGAACCTTATACAAACCCCGACTTCTGGCTAATAAGGGAGCACGAAAACCTTCTATGGCATTGCGATCAAATACGAGTGAGCCTGGCAATTCGTTAATTTTATGCGCTTCAAACAGAAATTTATCAAAATATTCAAACTCCTCAGCCCAGTTTTGTTCGCTCCATTTACTACCGTTGAAATGACCAACTGCATGAGACCCGATTTCGTGACCTTCCTGGTAAGCGAGGTTAACCTGTTCGAGTCGCAGAGCAATATCTTGAGCTGTTCCTCCCCAACCAATATCCGAACGACCTTTACCTTTGCCACCAGGAGCGTTGTATATTTTTCGTTTATCCTTGCTGACAAAATATACACCACTAACAAAATAAGTGAAGCGAACGTTAACGCCTTTTTCTTCCATTTCCTTAGCAAAGTTGCGCGACTTTTTCCAAGCATCTAGGGAACGGGAACCGTCAAATGCTAACATGACAAACTGGGGCGGTGTTTTGCTTGCCATTTCTGTTTTTTGCATTAGTTTGTAGAGAAAACGAGCATTCCAAAGGTTTAATTGACAGCTATTTCCGCCATTAGCTTTGATACAAGCAGAAATTAATTCTGGAGTAAAAGGACCCATAACTTGATTATTTTCAACGCAATAACCAATAATTTTATTGAGGCGAGAACCCTCCGGACATCTTCTGTTTCCGTAAGCTTGGAGAAATAATTTTTCTGACCATTGGTTACTGTTGCAACTGCCTCCACCTCCCCATTCTCGACATTTTTTAATCATTGTTTTACTGAATGGTCCAAGAGCATATTCGCCGTTAGTATAGAAGTATCCACCTTTGTCGTTAATGGGCTTTTTTTCAAATTTTAATGTCTCTAATTTGGCAGTTTTATTGTTAGTAGGTCTAGAGTTGTCCGAAATATTTGATGTATTGCTACAGGCAGATATTAAGATTAAAATACTATAGATAAAAAGGGTATGGTATAATTTGATTTTTCTTAGCACTTTAATATTTTTCACTCCTTTCAATTAAATCTGATAATAATATCGTGTTCGGGCTTTGTTGCATGAAAGTGCTAGAAGCATTATGAAATAAGGATTTATCAATAAATATTATTAATGCGAAAGTCTTGTACTGCAAGGATTCCAGGATATTCGTGCAACAAAGCCTCGTGTTCGGATAATCACTTATAATAAAGTATATGGTTTGTAGTAGGGCTTCAGCCCTATCTACAGTTTGGGCTGAAGCCCTACTACGAACTGTAATTATAATAACTATTTAACCGAACATAATATAAGTTATATTTTTAGTATCCACTCAATATGATGGGGTAGGCAATTATGATAGCTGCCAAGACCAACGAAAGCAATTAAAAGAAGAGCGCTCTTTAATAATAGTTGCCAGAGAGGGAATATTCCTGGTCTGAGAAATTCGTTGGCGGAGCCTAGCGGCAGCTATATCGCGTACATATTCAAAAAAGCTCAATCCCAGCTTACGAGTAGTAGCAACAAGGGACATAAAAGTATCCCAAGATGCAGTCCCCTCAGCCGTCTGAGTTCCATAACTGATATTATGCATCCTCACCATAGTCCTAGCAGCTAACTCCGCTGGGTTATTATGCAATGGCAATTCCGGATGCTCTAACACCAACAGCAACTCCGAGATTTTAGTCCCAGTTAATCGTTTTCGTTCATCCAACTGCTGATAACCACTCTGAGTCCCAAAAAGTCGAGAAAATTCAGAGCGTAGCCTATGGGCTGTTGAAAGTGTGGGAGCATCTCTATAAGTAAGTAAATCTCGGTAGTAATCCCAAAAATCATCCAAGAATTGTTCCAGGAGTTGTTGATGATAATTAACTTTGGGAGTTAACTTTTTATAATGTCGTCCCTCATGTACCCAACACAAAGCTAAATTATCGGTTAGTAACTTGAACTGAGGTGCATCATCACTTACAAGAGTGTTTATGACTGGCCAGTCAGTTTGCTGATGATAAAAAGCGATTGCTGCTGCTTCTAAAATACGTTGACGTTGGAGTAGCCCTAATAATGGTAAATATCTATCTAGTAGCCCATTAAACTCTGTGGAATTCAATACAGTTTCTTGGGGCAACAATTCTAGAGACTTCTTCCATTTATCTGGTATATGTAAGGTCTCCAACAATGAGAAGGTGAAGGGGTTGATAATAAACTCTAGTTCTCTTCCGTTGACTAAACCTTAAAGTATACTTAATCTATCTTTTTTGGCAGTGGTAAAGTAGACCATATAAAGAGGGTTACACACTACATTCGTGGTATAGTTGACTCCTCCCACGCGGGCTCCTGTTTGGTCAAAGTGCTGCCAGGGACTACTTAATAGTCCGGCTTCATATATTTCACTTTTTTCTTTCTCAAAACCAGACTGGTTTTTGATTAACAGATTGGACAAATGCCCTGCTGACATGGAGATGCCCATGTCCTCTAGAAACTCTAATAGTTTGCCTTGGGTCATATTTCCCCCATAGTACAAACTAATGATTAAGCTTTTAATTCCTGGACCAAATTCTCCTTCATAACCTGGTGGTAATTCTGCCAAATAAGTTTTTCCCCTTGAAGGTGAGTAGTATTTCTGTTTCAGGAATAATACGTTATCGCTTCCCAAGGTAATATCTTGAATGATTACTTCTTCGTAACCTTTAAACTCTGCATCAATGGGCAGTAATTCCATAGGGTACTCTAGTATTTCTTCTCTATCTATTTTGAGCTGAGATTTTTTACTGCCCTTTGAATGGTTTTTAGGTAGCTTTCGTTCTTTTTCTGATGAGTAGTTCTGGGAAAATCCTCTTGGTTTTTTGGCTTTGATTTTGGGCTGTTGTTGTTCTCCCTTACAGCGGTTTTCATATTAATAAACCACAATGATACTGACTCCTTACTCTTTACTCCTTACTCATTACTCCTTACTCATTACTCCTACAACAGTTTTGTGGTCTACTCAACTGAAAAGCGCTGTAAGACGGTTATTTTCGTCTTTTAACCGTTGATTTTCTGTTTGTAATTCTTTGAGTTGTGTCTGTAATTGCTCTATCAGGTTCAGTAATACCTCTACTGTTTGAGACAAGGATTTGTCTGCAACTTCGGTAGGGTTAATTGTTTGCAGGACTTGCTCTACTAATTTTTTGCTATCATTATTTTGTCTCATATTTCATATTCTATAACCAACTTTATTCTCGTGTTATTATTCTTTATCCTTTATTTTTTTTTGTGATTGAGCCGATATTCTTGATCGCGATTGTTGGTCTTGGCAGCTATCATAATTGCCTACCCCATCATATTGAGTGGATACTAAATACCCTTAGGGGTTCTATAGATATTAACTCTTGGGTTTAGACAAATAATAGCAATAAACATGATATTATTAAAAATTAGTCTTATAAAAACTTTAACAGTATCTGGACATTGATTGCTTAAATTTTTGATAAAGAGTGGTTTTTATAAGTACTAGACAATAGGAAGATTCCGATAAGAACGTCCCTAGAACTCGCTATAAGTGTGGGTTGTAACTGGGTAGGTGAACAACTGTGGTAAGAGTCGTCTTTGCTAGACAAGAAATAGGGCAAAAAGATTGAAAAATACTCTCACTCTCCCCATCACCCCCTTTACTTTTAATAGATCCCAAATGGCTTCTATAAAATGTTTCTTTAAGCATTTGTAGATTGTGATCATCATCACCCCAAATGATTAATTTGCTTCACTTTGTTGTAGTTGAATAACTCACTCCATCACTTCCCAAAAATCACCGTAATTTTACTCAGAGATCACTGCCACAACCAGAAAAAGCTGAGATGATTACACCATAGAATTAATTAACACAAAGTAAATATTCAATATTTGAACACAAACAGGAGATCTAAAATGATTCAGACTAATCCTAAAAAGAAATATGTAAATATCATGGAAGAGATTGTTGCACAGGAAGTAAATCGGAAAATGACACTGTTGCCTGAAAAGTTGGCAAAATATATTAAGCGATCTGATGTAGAAACTTATGCACTAAATCGTCTTCCTCCATTATATGCTTGTAGCAAGGAAGGTTTGCAGTTTCAAATAAAAAAAGCCCAAAAAGATTATGAAAAAAAGATTGCTTTGGTAGTACGTCATGCTTTTGCTGCCGTACAAAGAGATCTTCTAAGAAAGTCAACTCCTCTATTTAAGGAAGAAATCAAAAAAGTATCTTCTGCAACAGCAACACCTAATTCAGAAACTCAAAAAAGTACCAATCAAAACTATAGTTCGCGTCATAGTCGCTACTATCGCCCAGGGTGCGCCAGATAATACCATTTCTCAAAAACTTTTCTACATTTTATTGAGTAGAGGAGTAGGGGAGAAGTAAATATAAAAATAATTAATAATAACTTGCTTGCTAATAATTAGCTAAAAGATTATTTATTCCTGTTAATTACTTAAGAATTGAAGTTTTACCACCTAAGTATAGCATTAATGCACAGACATTAATCGATAATTAACTCTGGTTAAAACCGTAATGGAATTGAGTATAAGGAAATATCCTAGCATTTTTCTCGAAGAGAGATTGGATATGGCGTTTTGCTGGCGCAAAGCTTTCCTAGGTCATGCTCCGCATTCATATCGCGAAGTGTTTCATGTCGGCGACAGCCGTTTAGCTAGCGCACAACTTCGTTAACGCTGCGCGACATGAAAAACGAAGTTGTGTGCTAGCAAAAACGACCGCTTTTTCCCCTTGAAAGGGGAGGCTAATAAAGCTGAATTGTTCAATTAATAATTATTAATTACTAATTATTCGGTAATTGTATAATACCAAATTCAAAAAAGGTAGTTTAGTTGGTGGTTGATAGATTTGAGGTTTTAGGAGAATCAATTAGTGATAATTTTAATTGAAAAAACAAGATAAATTTAAACTGAATTATCCGTATATCCGTGGTAAAAATCACAGTTGTACAAACTCTTTCAACCAAAACTATATAACCAACCATCCCGACCACAAATTCTGACAATTCCATCCCAAACAATAGGAGTAGATTCAAAAGAAACTTTACCAGCAAATTTGCCAGCTTCTTCTACTATTAAACGGAAAAATTCTCCCTTGTTATTAGGTAAAGCATTTTTATCGTCAGGTTGAGCAGATTCCCAATTTAGATTAAACATATAAACTCCATTATATCCAGCAGTTACTAATTTATTTCCATCAGTAAAAATTGGTGTTGAAATAGAAGGTCCGATTTTCTGCTTAAATATAATTAAAGGAGTATCATAATTAAATTTTTTCAAAGGTCCTTTAACTTGATTTCCTGTGGTTAAATTTTGGGAACCAATATATAGATATCCATCAAGAGCATTAGTAGCGAATAAAGCGGGAAATTCTCCATAATTATTATATTCATCATTCAATGCTACTGAGCCAATAATCCCTCCTAACCAACTATTAAATTTAATATTACCTGTCGGCAGAAACCATTCGACACTTTCCTGGGGTGTTTTATTAGGATTTAATTTGACTACCCCACCATTTCCGGGAATATATTGTTTCTCAATAGCACAGAATAATTTACCTGTTTTAGAAATAGCGACTGTACCATCTAAATCTGAACCTGTATAAAAATCCCAAACTATCTTTTTACTCTCAATATCAATACCATAAATATGCCCCGAACCTGCTGCTAAAAATATTTTATTATTGAGTCTGGCAGGAGATGATTCAGAAACAATATTTCCGCCTTGTCTTTTCCGATCACTATCCACATAAAGTTTTAATTCAGATAATATTTCTGGCTGCTTAATACCAGATTTAACTTTAGTTTTACTGCCAGAACTATTAATAAAATAACCAATGGCATTTTCTCCAGCATTGAAAATTAAACCATTTCCCACTGGCAAAGCAGAACTATCATTATCTCGGCTATAACTACGGGTTTTCCTAATATCGAGTTGCCAAATTTCTTTCCCTGTTCTAAAAGAAATAGCGCGAAAACTAGGAGCGATTCCTTTTTTCGGTCTACCTGTTCTACTTCCCTGTAAAATCACGATGCGATTCTCTTCATTAGCAGTTTCATCAATATAAATAGTACTGGAACCTTTAATCACATCATCAAATTTATATTGCCAAACTTCTTGATTATTCGCAGTATCTATTTTGCGCAAAAGATGATCGTAACTACCAATAACTAAATAAGTTTTTCCCCGATCTTTAGTAATAGTGGGTTGTCCTGTCCATCCAGCTCCACTCCATACTTTTCTCGTTTTACCAACATAAGTTACACCTGTTCCTAGTTTAAATTTATCTATAACTTGAAAATTTTCTGGTGTACCACGACCATAAAATCTTCTTTGGTCATTTCCCAAATATGTCGGAATTAATAAATCAATTTCTGGGTCAAGATAAGCAAAAAAGTCTTTAACTTTATTTTCTAATAAATTTTCTGATAAGTTAATATTCAGATATTTTGACAATATTGGTGCAATTCCCATTCCTAAAGAAAATTGCATAGCTATTTGATGGAAGTCTCTTCTTGAGTAATTCATATCATTTACCAGTTATCAGTTATCAGTTTTCAAGGGAAAAGTAAAAATCTTTCATTTTTCCGAATATTTGGGAGTTAAGGTCAAGATATATTTATCTGACTCCAAAAATGTTTTTGTCAGCTAAATTTTTTGTCTACTCCCTCTAAGTAAAAACACAAAAAAATCTCACAGCTTTGGTAGGAAGAC
>NZ_JBNHER010000273.1:34099-69743 GCF_050015975.1 Dapis purpurea BLCC-M126
AATTTTTCGTCTACTCCCTCTGATTAAAAACACAAAAAAATCTTACAGCTTTGGTGGGAAGACCATTTAATAACTCCCCGATAAAAAATATTCCTTACCGAAAAACTAAGGTTTAAAGCTTCTCCTTTCAGGGAGAAAAATTTTTCCTTTTAACCAATCCTATTCTTAAAAAGAAGAGGTAAGTAGGTAGGCATAAATAAAGGTCAAAATAAAAAATATGAAAAAGGACTTATAACCTAGTCTTCAAAATGTTTTCACTGCCGATGAATTTTTATTGCTATTGTACCGATAATTAAGCCCACCTACTTAATAATTAACAATTAATTATTAATTATTGAATTGCCTCGATAATTTACCAGTAAAAATATTTCATTCAGCCGAATCTGTTAGAGTTAATGTCTAGATAAATTTATCTGAGCAAAAGAAGATTTTTGTCAGACAAATTTCTAGTCTAGTCCTTCTTTGGAATAAAGATAAAAAAATTCAATAGCTCTAGTTTTACACTCAATAGACAGAAGGCAACCAACAAAATTTTTATCATTAAATCAAGAGTAAGCATTAGAATTAAATCATAAGAGTTTATCTAAATCAAGTCCCAAAAACAATAGTAAGTCTGCTTCGGTGTGATAATGAGTTAATAACTCATAGCTGTTAACGTAGTTCCTATGCAGGAGGCTAGCTGAGGGCTGAATGCTTATAAATTATAAATACGTTATAATCTTCAGCAAAGTTAATTATCTATACTTAAAAACACTCAGATAATTGACAATACGATCCGTAATTATGGGAAACATTAATATGACTAATCGTTTAGCTAAATCCCAAAGTCTTTATCTTCGCAAACACGCAGAAAATCCTGTAGATTGGTGGCCGTGGTGTGAGGAAGCTTTAGAAACTGCAAAACAACAAGATAAACCTATTTTTCTATCAATTGGTTATTCAAGTTGTCACTGGTGTACAGTTATGGAAGGAGAAGCATTTTCTGATGATAAAATCGCCCAATATTTGAATGAAAAATTTTTACCAATTAAAGTAGATCGAGAAGAAAGACCTGATGTAGATAGCATCTATATGCAGGCATTACAGATGTTAACTGGGCAAGGTGGTTGGCCGTTAAATATATTCTTAACTCCTGATGATTTAACACCTTTTGTTGGTGGTACTTATTTCCCTGTTGAACCTCGTTATGGACGACCAGGATTTTTAGAAGTTTTGCAAAAAATTCGGGTTTTTTATGACTTAGAAAAAAACAAACTTGACTCTTTAAAAACAGAAATATTAAATGGTTTAAGGCAGTCAGTTTTATTACCAGAATCAGAAGATTTAAGCGAAGAAGTATTACAAAAAGGCTTAGAAGTTAGTACCGCAATTATTAGCGATCGCTACTCCCAACAAAGCTTTCCAATGATGCCTTATGCTGAAGCAGCTTTACAAGGAACAAGGTTTAATTTTGAATCTCAATATAATGGCAATGAAATTTGTTTAAAAAGAGGATTAGATTTAGCTTTAGGGGGAATTTATGATCATGTAGCGGGTGGTTTTCATCGTTACACAGTAGATGCTACTTGGACAGTTCCCCACTTTGAAAAAATGCTCTATGATAACGGTCAAATTGTTGAATATTTAGCTAATTTATGGAGTGCAGGATATCAAGAATTAGCCTTTAAACGAGGAATTATTGAAACAGTAAATTGGCTAAAAAGAGAAATGACAGCATCTGCCGGATTTTTCTATGCTTCTCAAGATGCTGATAGTTTTACTACTCCAGATGAGGTCGAACCAGAAGAAGGAGCTTTCTATGTTTGGAGTTATAAAGAATTAGAAAATTTGTTAACTTCGGAAGAATTATCCGAACTCTCAGAAGAATTTTTTATCACATCTAATGGTAACTTTGAAGGAAAAATTGTATTGCAAAGAAAACAAGCAGGAGAGTTAAGTGAAACTGTAGAAAATTCTCTATCTAAATTATTTGAAGTGCGATATGGCGCTAAACCTTTCAATCTAGAAACTTTTCCACCAGCAACGAATAATCAAGAGGCAAAAAATAATAACTGGCCAGGCAGAATTCCCGCAGTAACAGACACTAAAATGATTGTTGCCTGGAATAGTTTAATGATTTCTGGTTTAGCAAGAGCAGCCACAGTATTTAACAACTTAGAATATCTAGAGTTAGCCCTTAATGCTACTAATTTCATCATCAAAAATCAGTGGGTTGATGGACGTTTTCATCGCCTAAATTATGAAGGAAAAGCTGCCGTGATTGCCCAGTCAGAAGACTATGCCTTGTTTATTAAAGCATTGCTAGATTTACAGCAAGCTTCGATTAGTTTAGAAACTGCATCAAATCCTAATTTTTGGTTAGAAACAGCCATCAAATTACAAGATGAATTTGATGAATTTTTATGGAGTCTTGAAGCAGCAGGTTATTACAATGCTCCTACAGATGTTAGTGGAGAATTAATATTACGAGAAAGGAACTATATTGATAATGCAACTCCCGCAGCAAATGGCATAGCAATTACTAATTTAGTACGTCTATCTTTGCTAACTGAAGAATTGCATTATCTCGACCGAGCTGAGTCAGCTTTAATAGCTTTTAGCAGCATAATCAAAAAATCTCCCCAAGCTTGTCCAAGTTTATTTGTTGCCCTAGACTGGTACAGAAATCAAACTTTAGTCAGAACTTCTGAAGCAGAAATTTCTAATTTAATTACTCAGTATTTTCCTACTGCTATTTATAAGAGAGAAACAGATTTACCAGAAAATTCTGTAGGGTTAGTTTGTCAAGGTTTGATTTGTAAAAAACCCTCTTTGAGTCAACAGGAATTATTAGAACATTTAGAGCAAAGTCAAAATCGTTGGGCGAAAATTGATAATTAATAATGGATAATGGATAATTGATAATTAATAATGAAAACTATAGTGTTTTCAAATGAGATGTCAATATCTCAAATAAAAACGCTATATCTCTAATTATTAATTATCCATTGTTTTATATTCTTTACCGTTGCCCATTCTCCCAAACCTCCATACCTTTTTAATAGCAGTCTGTTTCCACATCTCAAATAAAAACGCTATATTTCTAATTATCAATTATCAATTATCCATTATTTTATATGTTAAGTAACGCATCTTTAAAAAAGACTGGCTCGGGATGGGAATTTGTCAGTGAGGAAATTTTAGAGGATTTTCTTTATGAACATTTGGAAATTTTACTGGGTTTAAATATCTTAAATAGACAATATATTGTGAATAATCAAAGGTGCGATATTTTAGCTGTTGATAGTCAGAAAAAATTAGTAGTTTTGGAGTTGAAAAATGTTGAGGATAGGGGAATTGTTCAACAGTTGACTCGTTATTATGATGCTTTGTTAGATGAGAAACCTTTTAGTGACAAAGTTGATTATCAGCAACCTGTAAGATTAGTAGCAATTACTCCTAGTTTTCATCGGGATAATTTTACAGATAGAAAGTATCATACTCTTGATTTTCAGTTTTTGGAGTTTTCTGTTATTCAAGACGAGGATAAGTTTTATCTTTGTTTGAAAGATGTTGATAATGGAGAGATTTCAAAGGCAATTCTTCCCTATCAAGAACTAGAAAATGATTTAGATATACCAGCTCCACCTAAAGCACTTTTGAAAGTTGTAAATAATTTAGATGCTCAACAACAAGAAGAGATTTTTAGGATTAGAAAAAAAATTCTAGGGTTTGACAGTAGGATGCGAGAATTTTATTATGCTGGCAGTGTTAGGAGATATGGTAATGGTAATAATAAAACCAGCAAATTTTCTGCTGAATTTTGCTCAAATACTAAAGGTGAATTAATATTGTTTCTATGGCTACCTTTACAAGATAATAAAAGAATAGTAAGAACATTAGTATATACAGATTGGAAAGGTAAATTAATTATTGTAGGTACTTGTCGTAAAGGGATTGGTGTACACCATTTACGTGGAATGATAGGATCCGTCAGAGTTAAACGTATTAAAACTGATGATAAATCTCTAGACTCATTAGTTGACTTAGCACTCCAAAAATGGTTAGAAAGAATTTGAAGAAAATTATAGCAATCGTAAATAATTTGTGGAAAAAACTGTAATTTTCTGGTATTTTCATCCGATTTTTACTTGGGTTGAGAGACAAAACCCCTACAATAAAATAGTACAAATTATGAAGATCGGGAGTTATTTAGGGATGATAAAAAATCAGAGGAAGCAACAACACGACAAGAATTAAAAACACAAGTTTTAGATGCCGATAAATCTCTAGACTCATTAATTGATTTAGCACTCCAAAAATGGTTAGAAAGACTTTGAAAAAATTTTATATCAAATCCCACTTATTCTCTACTAAAAAATATAAGTAACACTACTCAAAAATTAAATTATTGACTCACGCTCCACACATTTGCTAAAATACACTTAATATTCTTAATTCATACAAGTATGTATGACCCAGAAATAAGGTCTCAAACCTCCGACTTCAACGGTCGGTACTGATAACTGATAACTAATAACTGATAACTAAAATGACTCAACCAATATTATCAATTGTAGTCCCCACAAGAGAAGGACTTCCCGAATATTGGCTCGAATCTCTGTTAAAAATTAACGGAGATGTAGAATTAATATTAGTTCATCCTCCAGGAATGAAAAAACTCCCAATTAGCGACCCCCGAATGCAGCAAATCAATAGCTCATTTCGTGGAGAAATAATTCAAAGAATGACAGGACTAATGAATGCTTCAGGAAAATATATTTTAACAGTAAATTGTGATGAACTTCTCTATCCAGATATTGCAGAAGTAACCAAACAATATTTTACAAAATTCCCCGATAGTTGGGTTTTAAGACTTAATAGAAAAGAAGTAACATACGGTGATGAAGCAGGATTAAAATCTCCTTGGGAAGCATTACATAATATTGATGATATGAAGACTTGTGGTGTAAGGAATGGGGATCAAAATTTACAGAACCAACCAAATTATATGGTGGAAATACCCATAGCTCCCTTGCATAATAAATTCGATCCATTTTGTATGTTAAGAGGAAGAAAAGATCATCAAGGATGGCATACAGAAAACTTTGATAAAAAGGTATGGAAAAATGAAATTGTACAAGCAACTTTAGCAGATATTAGAGATGCGATGATTTTGTCGGGACCATTCAAATATTTTCCTTTCTGGTGTCTGGATAGATTATTAGGTCTGTCTATTCAAGCAAAGTATTATGAGCAGGGAAAAATTATCGGTCATAAATTGCCAAAACCAGAACAAATTAGGATAGAAGATAATCCTCCTGAATATAAAAGAACTAAAAGATTTTATGTATTTGCCGAACTTTTGTTACTGAAAAATAATCCGCAATATGGTTATCTCTGGAATTTGATTTTAGCTCAATTAACAGAAATACCTGTAAGAGCAATTTCTTCTATAAATCGGCGGTTATCTGGAAATAAAATGCAGAAAATTACTAACGGATAAATTAGCAATTATCAGTAAATTTGAGAGATGGCTAGAAATCCTCAGTATTCAGGTAGGGTGACTATCGGACTAACGATTTACACTAGGCAAGAGAAATTGACTCTAACCATTTCTTAGAGTCAGGCTCTCTTCATTAATTAGTCTAAAGAGACATCTCATCTAAAGTCTTTTAATCACTCAAATTACTTATCACATTATTTTTTTAAATTAAAATTATACCATCTGGATAAATATTTACGCTACCTATCTAGATACCGTGCTTCGTATCAAGACTTTTTTGTAACATTATTTTATCAAATTGGTACTATATAGAGAGATTATCTCTAGTTATGCAAAAGTGAAAAAACTAGGTATAGTTGCACTTTGGTTAATAGTAGTTATAATACAAATGAGATTTATATATTTTTGGAGAAAGATGGGCAAAAATTAGCCCATATATACAGGAATAAATTAGGCAAAAAAACAAACTGATGAAAAAGTAATAAACTTGGTAGTTAAATCGTTTTATGCAAATAATTGCTGTAAAAAACCTGGTTTTGAATCAAAAACTAATTAATCAAAAAAAATAATAACTTTATCCCTAAATTAGAAAAAAATCTAGAAAAACTAACCAGCAAAAATTATAAAGAGAAAAATTCAGAGCTAAAATCTGAACCCTTAGCAAAAAAGCTGGTAAGCCTGGGAAAAAACGCTTATGGAAATACCGTTTAATATAACTCTGCTGATTATCCTGACAGTAGCCAGTGGTATAGGTTCCCAAGTTGTGGCAGCCTACCTTAAAGTACCTGCAATAGTCTTTTTGCTACTGTTTGGTATTTTAGTAGGTAAAGATGGCTTGGGCCTAGTACATCCAAATCTATTAGGCAGTGGTCTAGAAGTTATAGTCTCTCTATTTGTAGCCCTAATCCTGTTTGAGGGGGGGCTCAATTTGGAACTCAGAGAGTTAGGAAGAGTTTCCGGCAGTATCCGCAACTTAGTGACCATAGGGACATTAATCACACTAATTGGTGGAGGTATGGCTGCTCACTGGTTAGGAGAATTTCCTTGGCCGATCGCATTTCTTTATGCCTCCCTAGTAGTAGTTACAGGGCCAACAGTAGTAGGACCATTACTAAAACAGGTATCAGTAGACCGAAAAGTAGCTACTTTACTGGAGGGAGAAGGAGTTCTCATCGATCCTGTAGGAGCAATTTTAGCTGTATTGGTACTTAATATTGTTTTAAATGAAGGTGCTGACCCTTTAGGATTATTTAGAGACCTAGTTGTGCGCTTAGGAATGGGTACTATTATTGGTGCAGCAGGAGGTTGGCTACTTGGGTTTGGTTTGAAAAGAGCAAAGTTTCTCTCTGAAGAATTAGCAAATTTAGTAGTTTTAGCTGCTCTTTGGGGAATGTTTGGCCTAGCAGAACAAATTCGTAGCGAATCAGGATTAATGACTACAGTAGTAGCAGGAATGGTAGTTGGGGCAGCCGAAATACCAGAGTTAAGACTAATCAGACGGTTTAAAGGGCAGCTAACAATGCTAGCTGTTTCGGTATTATTTATCTTGCTAGCAGCAGACCTATCCTTAGCAAGTGTAGTTGCTCTAGGTTGGGGAAGTGTATTTACAGTTTTAACCTTGATGTTCTTGGTTAGACCTCTCAATATATTACTCTGTACTTGGAATAGTCAGCTTAATTGGCGACAAAAGATGTTTGTGAGTTGGGTCGCTCCCAGAGGGATAGTTTCCGCTTCAGTTTCTTCTCTGTTTGCCATCTTGTTAACTCAGAAAGGTATCAATGGTGGTGATTCTATTAAAGCTTTGGTGTTCTTGACTATTATGATGACGGTTTTTAGTCAAGGACTAACCGCAAGGTTTGTGGCTCAATTTTTGGGAATTACTTCTAGTGCTGCTAAAGGTGCTGTTATAGTCGGTTCAAATCCTCTATCTCGACTAATTGGCAAAATATTTAAGGATAGGGGTGAATCAGTGGTACTAATTGATACAGATGAGGAAAGTTGTAAACAAGCAGAGACAGAAGGTTTACAAGTATACAAAAGTAGTGCTTTAGATACTAATGTCCTAGAAAAGGCAGGTTTAGAATCAGTAGGAACTTTCTTAGCAATGACCAAGAATGGGGAAGTGAATTTAGTTTTGGCTCAAAGAGCAGCAGAAGAATTTAAGCCTCCAAGGGTATTAGCTGTTTATCCAAAAAGTCCCCAAGAGAAAAATCATAATAATAGTAAAGATAAAGTTCAACAAGCATTTACAACTGAGTTAAATCTAAAAAGTTGGAATCAATATCTTTCTGATAAAGAGGTGAAATTAGGTGAAACAGTGCTGAAGCAATTGGGATTTGAGTTTCAAAAGACTCACCTCAAAGCACTAATTAAGTCTGGGGAGTTGATTCCACTTTTGATTCAACGGGAAGGAAGTCTTCAAATATTTCCAGCTACTGAAAATTGGCAACCAGGCGACCAGATTATTTATTTGCTGCATGACCCGAAACCTAAACTTCTGAAACGATTATCTGGTTCTCAGCAGAAAGATCTAACTATAGAAAGACATCCGGCAGTTGAAGAAGTACCTATTCCTACTGTAGTTCTAGAAACTGACTCTGACAAAATACCAGCTAAATGAGGTTGGGAGATGGGGAGATGGGGGGATGGAGAGTAGGGAGCAAGAATATAGATAAGGCAAAACTACTTAAGTTCTCAAAAAAATGTATTTTTCAATGCACTTTTTCAGTAGGAGGTACTGATAACTGTTAACTGATAACTAATAACTGAAATGAGCTACTGCCTCAACTCTGAATGCCGAAAGCCATATAATCCATCTGAAAATAGATTTTGCCAAAGCTGCGGAGCTAAATTGCTACTGGGCGATCGCTACCGCCCTATTAAACCGATTGGTCAAGGTGGCTTTGGTAAAACTTTTTTGGCTGTGGATGAACATAAACCCTCCCTGCCCAGGTGCGTAATTAAACAATTTTTTCCCCAAAATACTGCTAATGCAGAAAAAGCTGCTGAGTTGTTTCGTCGGGAAGCTATTAGACTTGATGAGTTGGGTCAACATCCCCAAATTCCCGAATTAATGGCTCATTTTCAACAGGGGGAGCAACAATATTTAGTCCAAGAATTTATTGATGGGCAAAATTTGGAGCAAGAGTTGGTTACCAATGGGACTTTTACAGAAAATCAGATTCAGCAATTACTTTGGGATTTGTTGCCTGTGTTGGAATTTGTCCACGAACAGCAGGTAATTCATCGGGATATTAAACCAGAAAATATTATTCGGCGCAATTCTATTACGCTTCCTGATGGTGGAGGGGAAATTAAAGGCCAGTTGGTGTTGGTGGATTTTGGAGCAAGTAAGGTAATTACGGACTCTTCCCTGGGCAAAACTGGAACTATGATTGGTAGTGCGGGATATGTGGCCCCGGAACAGTTAGCGGGGAAGGCGGTTCCTGCGAGTGACCTTTATAATTTGGGGGTTACTTGTATATATTTGTTGACTCAAGTAGTGCCTTTTGAGTTGTTTGATGTCCTTGAAGGTCAGTGGGTTTGGCGACAATATTTACAATCTAATATTAGTGAAGAATTGGGGATAATTATTGATAAGCTTTTGGCTCCGAATATTAATGAAAGGTATCAGTCTGTAGCAGAGGTTTTAACAAAATTAGAGTCCGTTAAATATCAGAAAAGTTTTGCTGCTTCGGGTTCTCAAACAGGTGGTAATAATCCTTCCTTGTTAACAAAAATGCTAGGGGGAATTCCGCAAATTCTTAAAGGTCGAATTATGCAAGAATTTGGCAAAACTGAGGAGGCGATCGCTGCTTATGATAGAGCTATTAATATTCGACCTCATAATTATGATGCTTGGTATAAGAAGGCTGAGGTTTGTTATCAGTTAAAACGTTATGAGGAAGCAATTTTTTGTTATGAAAAGACGGTAAAGTTACAACCGAATCATTGGCAAGGGTGGCGGAATTTAGGGGTTTTGTTTTATCAATTTAATAGATATGAAAAGTCTGTGGAAAGTTATTTTAAGTCCTTGGATATTCAACCAGAACAACCGATGGTTTGGTTGTGGTTGAGTTTGGCAATTAGGAAGTCTGGAGATGAGCAAAAAGCACAAATGTGTTTGGAAAAGGCAAGGCAAAGTTTACCTAATAGTCCGGTGGAAACTGCAGACGTTTTATGGAGAGCTTGGGAGAAATTGATTCAGTGATTTAAAAGGAAGAGGAAAGAAGGAATAAAGAAAAATGATAAAAATATTACCAATTCCCCTACCACTCTACAGAATAATAGGGAAAACTTTTCGCTTTAATATCATGTCCGGATAATCAGTGATAAAAAAGTTTTTGTTTGTAGTAGGGCTTCAGCCCGATATATACTTAGGGCTGAAGCCCTACTACGAACTTTAATTATAACTATTCAACCGGACAAGATATAACTCCCCCGGTGGGAAGTCCCGCGCTATCCCGTTTCGGCTGTCGCCGACATGAAAGGCGGAGCCTAGCGGCAGCTATAAGGGGAGCGTCGTATGGGAAAGCCGGGCGTTATCTATGTGGTTCGTCCTAATTCTCTATGTATTTTTTTAGCACTGAAACACTTACACCACCACAGCTAGCAATAAAGGCTGAAGAATCCCGCGTTGTCGCGTAAGCGCAACGTCGGGAGTATTTCAATGCTCTTTGTTTGTAGGAATTTGGCAAACCGTGGCAGGTGTACCTTTGTTCGCAAAAGTGACTTTTGCGGTTCAGGAGGCGTTAAAAAACATGGCAGAATACCATTTTCCAGTAAATAATTTTGGGGATATCATCGGGAAAATACTACAATACTGACTAACTTCTGAGGAAGAAATCATCTGCTGCCAATGAAGCAGTATTTGTCAAAGTGGCAAACTGATCTCCATCACCAAAACCAGCTTCACTACCATTAGCATTATAGAATAAATTACCATTTAAACTATTGTAGACAATTACTGCATCAACTGTTTCTGCAAGCTCATCACTGGTTACTGTTATAAACTCATCAGCTATACTGAAGCCCGTTCCTGACTCACTGTTAATAGCACTAAAAGTTGTAAGATCGAGAAGAATAATGTCTCCAGTGCCTCCCTGAGTTTGAGAAAAATCGGTAATACTATCTATACCTAAATCTTCTGACTGAAACGCTTGATTCGTATTAAAAATAAAGCGGTCAATACTAACTCCTCCTGTAAGTTCATCGTTGCCGGTTCCACCATTGAGACGATCGCGACCTTGACCACCTCTGAGAGTATCGTCACCATTACCACCAAACAAGCGGTCAAAACCCTGACGACCTGCTAAAATATCGTCGCCGTCTTTTCCGTAGAGGGAGTCATTACCCCGACCGCCAATAATACTGTCGTTTTCTGTGGTACCAGGTAGAATATCGTTGTCCCTACCTCCTCTAATCAAAGGACCTGTATTTAGCAAGAGAGAAATGTCTGTTGCAAAAGGCCCTTCGTCCGGCCCGAGTTTGGCAACTACTAGGTCTAGGCGATCGTCTTCGTTAAAATCTCCACTAGCTACAGCTCTAGCTGTATTTCCTACTCCTACGTCATTTCGATTATCAAAGTTTCCAGTTCCATCCCCTCGCAAAATTGAGGCACTATTGCTGAAAAAGTTAGCAACTGCTATATCTAGAATATTGTCACCATCAAAATCTCCTATTCCAACATCTGTTGGATTCAAACCTACAGAGAAGTCAGCACGCTCAAAAGTACCATCCCCATTTCCTAAACAGACTGAAATACTATTATCATCTGCGTTAGCGACTACTAAATCTAGATTCCCATCTTGATTGAAATCGCCAGACTTAATCGCATTAGGTCGCTCTCCTCCTTCAAAGTTAATGGGCTCGTTAAAAGTACCATCCCCATTTCCCAATAGGAGGGAAACGTCATCGCTAAAAGCATTAACAACAACTAAATCTTCATTCCCATCGTTGTCAAAATCTCCTACTGTCAGGTCAAAAGCTCCTGTTCCAAATAAAATATCTGAGCGTGGGGCAAAACTACCTTGACCGTCTCCTAAAAGAATTGAAACCCCATCTACTCCACGGTCTGGGTTGTCTTCTCCACCTCCAAAGTTAACAACCGCTAGATCTAACTCTCCATCACCATTAAAATCACTTGCTTCCAAGTTAGTAGCGAATGTCTCTACTGGAAAATTAACAGGAGCCTCAAAATTACCTGACCCATCTCCAAATAATACTGAAACATTGCTCTCGAAAGCATTACTAACAGCTAAATCTAATTCTCCATCACCATTAAAATCCTCTGCTATTACAGAGGTAGGTCCTTGTCCAACTGAAAAATTGGTCGGGTCACTGAAATTTCCCGTACCATCTCCGGATAGGAAAGAAACGTCATTACCTCCAAAATTGACAACGACTAAATCTAAATTGTCATCACCGTCGAAATCATTAGTTACAACAGATATAGGGCCTGTTCCAACTTCTACATCAGTCCGGTCAAAGGCAACAGAAACAGTGAAATCTTCCATATAGTGAAATTGATCTAAGTTTATTTTAAGTGATACGGATGTATTATAGTATCAAAATCTTGGAAAAAATGTGATTATTTGTTGAAAAAAATCTCTACCTAATTTCCTAGAAGTTGACATCCTCGATTTGTCCATGATTTGACACATCGTCAAACTCGAACTTACTTATAAAATTGTAATAGGTCATTTACCTGTAAATTTGGATAATACACTAATTGCCAGCAATAGCGATCGCCAAGCATAAATAGTTTGAGCGGTGTTACCAACCTATATTGTTGTCCTTGATTTGACATCGTGTCAAACTTTTGGTTATCAAAATATCACAGTTAAATTACCTGTAAATTTAGATGATAGACTAATTGTCGGCAATATTATTGATCGCCAAGCATAAATAGTTTGAGCGGTGTTACCAACCTATGTTGTTGTCCTTGATTTGACATCATGTCAAACTTTTGGTTATCAAAATATCACAGTTAAATTACCTGTAAATTTAGATAATACACTAATTGCCAGCAATAGCGATCGCCAAACATAACTAATTTAACAATATTTTCACAATTGAGTTGTCCGTGATATTACGCGCTGTCAAACTTTTTTCATCATCTATGTTATCGGTAAATTTTGGTAAAGTGCCTGTAGGTTAGACAATACATACTATGGGAGCAATAAAGATCGCTACATTGTATGACATTGCCAAATATATCTTACAAGTTGACATCCTCATATTTGTCCCTTATTTGACGTGCTGTCAAACTTAAGCTTATGAAATTACATCAGATAAATTACCTGTAAATTTAGATAAGACACTAACTAATTGCTAGAAATAGCAATCGTCAAGCATAAATAGTTTAACAACAGTTTCTACTAGTCATAATTGTCCTTGATTTGACGTGCTGTCAAAGTTAAGCTTATGAAATTACATCAGGTAAATTACCTGTAAATTTAGATAAGACACTAACTAATTGCCAGAAATAGCGATCGCTAAACATAACTAATTTAACAACTGTTTCCAATTCCGATTGTCCTTGATTTGACGTGCTGTCAAACTTTTTGCTATCAAAATTTAACAGCTAAATTACCTGTAAATTTAGATAATGCACTAATTATCGGCAATAGCGATCGCTAAACATAACTAATTTAACAACTGTTTCCAATTCCGATTGTCCTTGGTTTGATGTGCTGTCAAACTTTTAAAATCTAAAAACTTTGTTAAGTAAAGATGTTTAGGTAAGTATGAACCTTTATAATTTGTCCTAATTCATAACTGAGTCAACACTTATCAGCTAAAAATTTTAAGTTGTTACTTCCCCACTATATATATATTGAGTCGGCACTGATGGGCTTTCTATACGTGGATCATTCTCTTTAGTATTCCCCATAATGCGCTGACGATAGCTGAGTGCTATTTCAAATTCACTCCTGCTTTCAAAATAAATCAAGGGCAAAAAATAAATGAAAGTTAATAAACCATCTTCAGAATCAATTGGAGCAGAAGTTCTAGAGCTAGATATTACTTCAGTAGCTCCATCAGAGATCCGAAGCATTAAACAACTCGTCTACGAACATAAATTAGTTATCTTTAGAAACCAAAATATCGGCACTCAGGAATATTTAGAATTTGCCAAAAAATTAGGTACACCACAAATCTATCCTCAAGATAATTATCATCATCCAGATCACCCAGAAATATTTGTATCGTCTAATGTTCTCAAAGACGGAAAGAAATTTGGGGTTCGTGGAACTGGTAAATACTGGCATACTGACTGTGCTTTTTTAGAGGAACCTCTACCTTTAACGATGCTCCATCCACAAATTATCCCTAATTCAATTCGAGAAACTTACTATATAGATATGCAGCAGGTTTATCAAAAATTACCTGCTCATTTAAAAAGTTATGTTGAGGGAAACTATTTGATACATGAAGCAAAATGGCGTTATAAGGTGCAAGAGTGGGACATTGATAAAGCACTTATAGATATTTTCCATGAGATACAGGATAGATTTCCGGCAGTCCAACATCCTGGTGTCATTACTCATCCCCTGACTCAGAAAAAAATCTTGTACATGAGTTCGGGTTTTACCACTCGTATTGTAGGTTTAGATTACGAAATAAACAAAAAAGTTTTGCGGGAGTTATTTGCGTTTATTGAACGTGAAGAGCATATATATACTCATAAATGGCAGGATGGGGATATTATTTTATGGGAAAACAGAACTATAAATCATAAAGCATCAGCAGTTCCTGAAGGTGAGAAAAGTGTAAGCTATCGTATTGGTATTTATGATAACTTACCATTTTATGTCTCTTCTAAAGCAGTGGAAGAACACTCAAAAATACTTACTAAAATTTAGTGTTTAGTAGCTGGTAGTCAATAGAAATCTGTAGAAAAGAGGGAGTAATGAGTAATGAGTAATGAGTAATGAGTAATGAGTAGACGTCTCCAAAAATAAAAAATAAAATCAATTCTTATCCAGAAATTATCAATTATTCTTCTCTGTTCCCAGTTCCCAGTTCCCAGTTCCCTCTTTTCTGGAGATGTCTAGTAATGAGTAGGGAGTAGGTAGGAACGTTGCATAACAAAAATGCGTTTTCATATAGGGAATGCTTTCCTGACGGAATGCTCCGCAAACGCTTTCCATGTCGCTCCGCGTTAACGTTTGCGAAGCATGACAAACGGTAAAATTGTGCGCCAGCTAAACGTCCGTACAGAGTAGGGGGAAATAATTGAGGGTTTATACTTGAGAATTGATTTGATTTTGAATTTTTGGAGATGTCTAATAGTTTGATAGTAGGAAACAGGGAATAGTTGGAAAAACATTTCCTGGTCTAAAATTAATTCATCATCAGTCTATTTCCTCAGCAATTTTTTCTTAGCAATATTCTTGCCTATTTTCTCTGTGCGCTGTTCTTTATTCCCTTAGTTTTTAAGTATGTATTCAGCTCTCAGCTATTAGCTTAACGCATACAAGAATTAAAGTTGCAGTATGGAAAAATCTGCTTAATTAGGGTTGAAAGTACATCTTAAAGACCTTAAATATTCAGGGAAAATGTTATTAATACCTTGAGAAAAAATCAGATTGACCATTTTTTGAATTCAAAATTAAAAATGCAAAATGCGTGCATTAGGAAAAGATAATTTTGAATTGATTAATTTTCCAAACCCCCACCATAATCTTTAATTTTCTGGTCTTCAATTAGTCACGCTTACTTGCCCAGACTAATTGTCTTTGAATTGTGAATTTAGAATTTTTATTGCTGCAAATATCTAAATATTTACCTTGTTTCAAGGAGAAAGTAATAATTTTTTTTAGCAGTTAAATTTACTATTTGCTTATGTACATTTACAAAGAAAATATAGAAACAGATCGTGTGAATCAAGATTTACTACAGACTATTCTTGAACCTTACAAAGAAGAATGTAGATATCTCAAAAATGCTGAATTTAATTTTCCAGAATCTATAAATTTCCCAGAAAAATTAAAAAATAATGACCGAGTAATATGGTATCTCCAAGGGGATTTTGCGATTCCAGAATCATGTTATATTGATGATACCGGACATTTTAATTCAGTAGAGTTTAATATTTGCTACAATCAATTGTTTTATGTTCTGATTGGTTACTTAGTGAAGCATAAATTATGGGATGTAATGGGAAATTGGGATTGGGAAACTTATAAGCATTATCAGCTTAGTAACTTCCTAATTGTCAAATTTGCTAGTAAATTTAAAAAGCCAATTAATTCGGATAAGTTTCATGGGACTTTATCAATTAATAAATACTCTGCTCGCAAGAACTTAATTATCTTGAAGACTTCCTGTAGTTTTGATGATGAAAATGAAGGTTGGTCTGAGGGTGATGTCACCATCGCTGTATTAAATAATGTTTAGTCTCAAAATACTGAGAATAAGACTCACGAAAAGGTTGCTTTTTTAACACATTAGATATAGGATTATTTTTCTAAAATGTATTCTTCCATGAACTCTAAATTGGCTGGTTATGAAACAGTAAAAGAAAGAAAAAAATATAAAAATAAGGGGTATGATTCCCTCGAAGGATGGAAAAAGATAAGCGAAGATAAATTTCAAGATTCTTTAGTTGCTTATCTTCAGGAGCAAATTGCTAAATTTATCGGCATAACTGCATCTGAATTAGACGGTCAACAGTCTCTCCAGTATTTAGGAATTGACTCCCTAATAGCTGTTAAGTTGAGAAATAGATTGAGAAAAGATTTGAGGGTTAAGATACCTGCAGTTAAGTTCATGGAAGATATTACTATTGTTAGTTTGGCAACGCTAGTTGGTCAACAGATAGATCGCGCTGCTAAATCTCCCGATGAACTTAATACACCTAAGTTGGAGGAACGGAAGCAGGAAGTTCTGGTTTCTCAATACTATCCTCTTACTTATGGTCAGCAGGGTATCTGGTTTATGTATAAACTAGCACCAAAAAGTGCTGCTTATAATATTGCTTTTACCGCTCGTATTCGTTCTGAGTTGAATGTGAGTGCTTTGCAAAAAGCTTTGGAAACTTTAATACTTCGCCATCCATCATTGCGGACTACTTTTGGTCAAGGAGATGAGCAACCTTTTCAAGAAGTTCATCAACATCAAGATATAAGTTTGGAGAAAATTGATGCTTCAACTTGGAGTTGGGATGAATTGACAGAGAAAGCGATCGCTGCATATCGCCGTCCTTTTGATTTAGAGCAAGGACCTTTATTGAGGGTAAATTTATTTACTCGTTCTGCACAAGATTATGTATTTTTACTAACGATACATCATATTGTTGTCGATGGTTTTTCGTTTGGTATTTTGCTAAGTGAATTGCGGGAACTATATCAAGCGGAAAATAGGGGTAAAGCAATTTCTCTAGCTCCGATTAAAAATCAATATAGAGATTTTGTAGAGTGGCAGCAGGAAATGTTGACGTCTCCTACAGGAGAGAAACTCTGGCAATATTGGCAGCAACAACTAGCGGGTGAGTTGCCAGTATTGGAGTTGCCCACAGACAAACCTAGACCATCTATTCCCAGTTATCGGGGAACTTCTTATACTTTTGAACTGAGTCAGGAGTTAGTTGCTAAGGTTAGGGAAGTTGCGAAGGTTGAGGGAGCAACTCTTTATATGACTTTGCTGACTGTTTTTCAAATATTGTTGCACCGCTACACCAGTCAGGAAGATATTATTGTTGGTTCCCCCACTGAGGGGAGAAGTCAGTCGGAATTTACCGATACTGTGGGATTTTTTGTGAATATGTTGGCACTGCGAGTAAATCTTGCTGGAAATCCTACGTTTTCGGAGTTATTATCTCAAGTGCGTCAGACTGTATTAGGTGCTCTTGCACATCAAGATTATCCTTCTCCTCTATTAATTGAGAAATTGCAGGTAAACCGGGATGCTAGTTTGACTGGTCTTTTTCGAGTTTCGTTTAACCTGTTGCAGTTGCAGGAAATGGGAGCGGAGTATGAGTTGTCGGTGTCTGAGAAGGCAAAAGCAAAAGAAGATTGGGGAGGGTTATGTTTAGAACCTTTTGTAATTTCACAGCAAGAAGGGCAAAACGATCTGGTCTTTGATGTCATGGAGACAGAGGAATCTTTAATTGGGATTTTCAGGTACAATACAGATTTATTTGGGGAAGCAAGAATTAGTCGGATGGCCGAACATTTCCAGACTTTGCTAGAAGCGATCGCTACGGATAGAGAGCAACGAATATCTTTATTACCGATGCTTACGGAAACTGAAAGTAAGCGTTTGTTATGGGAGTGGAATCAGACTCAGGTAGATTATGTTGGGGATAAGTGTATTCATCAGTTGTTTGAAAAACGGGTGGAGATTAGTCCGGAAGCAGTAGCTGTAGTTTTTGAAGGCGAACAACTGACATATCAAGAGTTAAATATTAGAGCTAATCAATTAGCACATTATTTGCAAGGGTTAGGGATCAGACCAGAATTGCCAGTAGGAATTTGTGTCGATCGCTCTCTGGAAATGGTTATTGGATTACTGGGGGTTCTGAAAGCGGGTGGTGCTTATGTGGCGTTAGATCCAGCGTATCCTCAAGAGCGTTTGAGTTTCATGGTTTCAGATGCACAAGTTTCTGTATTGTTGACTCAGGAAAAGTTAGTGGAAGATTTGCCAAATTTGAAGGCAAATATCGTTTTATTGGATAAAGACTGGGAAGTTATTGCTCAAGAGAAAGAAATAAATCTGAACTGTAGCGTTACACCGGATAATTTAGCTTATGTTGTATATACATCTGGATCTACAGGTAAATCTAAGGGAGTAGCGATCGCTCATGGCAGTTTGGTTAATGCTTATTATGGTTGGGAAAATGCTTATCAACTTGAGTCTTTGAATAGTCATTTACAAATGGCGAGTTTCTCTTTTGATGTGTTTTCGGGAGATTTAATTCGCGCTCTGGGTTCGGGTGCAAAATTAGTGTTGTGTCCGCGAGAGTACCTTTTGCAACCAGAAAAGTTATATCAACTGATGTTGCAAGAGGGAGTTGATAGTGCGGAGTTTGTTCCGGTTGTTTTGAGAAATTTGATTCAGTATTTGGAGAAGACTCAGCAAAATCTCCAGTTTATGAAATTGTTGGTAGTAGGTTCGGATAGTTTTTATTTAAGAGAATATCAAAAGTTTCAGCGTTACTGTGGTGCAAATACTCGCTTGATTAATTCTTATGGGGTTAGTGAAGCGACGGTAGATAGTACATATTTTGAGTTGGGGAATGGGGAAGTGGAGGTGGATAGCGATCGCTTGACTCCCATTGGACGACCTTTTGCTAATGTACAAACTTATATATTAGATAGGGAGTTGCAACCTGTACCTGTTGGTATTGTTGGCGAGCTGCATATTGGAGGGATGGGTCTTGCTAGGGGTTATGTCAATCTTCCGGAGTTGAGTGCGGAAAAATTTGTTATGTGGGAGGAATTAGAATTCAAAAGTCAAAAGTCAAAAGTCAAAAGTAAGAAATTAGAAGGAAAAGGGAAGAGGTTATATAAAACAGGAGACTTAGCTCGATATTTGCCTGATGGTAATGAGGAATTAGAATTCAAAAGTCAAAAGTCAAAAGTCAAAAGTAAGAAATTAGAAGGAAAAGGGAAGAAGTTATATAAAACAGGAGATTTTGCACGATATTTGCCTGATGGTAATATTGAATTTATCGGTCGCATCGATAATCAAGTCAAGATTCGTGGGTTCCGGATAGAAGTTGGAGAAGTTGAAGCGGTTTTGAGTACCCATCCTCAAGTTCGGGAAGTAGTAGTAATTGTTCGAGAAGAGGAAGTTGATAATAGATATCTTGCAGCTTATATTGTGGCGGTAGATAACTCTCTCAAACAAAGCGACTTGCGTAATTTCTTGAAACAGAAACTACCTGAGTATATGATACCGTCTGCTTGGGTAATGCTAGAGACTCTACCTTTATCTCCCAATGGTAAAATTGACCGTCGCGCTTTACCAATACCAGATCGAAATCAAAATAGACAGATAGAATTTGTAGCGCCTCGAAATTCTAGAGAGGAAGCGATCGCTAAAATTATGGCGACGGTTTTGAAATTGGAAAAGGTAGGTATCCACGATAATTTCTTTGAATTGGGAGGTCACTCTCTACTCGCTACTCAGGTTATTTCTCAATTGCAGCAAACTTTTAATGTCAGTTTCCCGCTACGGAGTTTGTTAGAATTTCCGACAGTCGCAGGTATTGGGGAAACTTTATCAGAATTAACTCCAGAATATCTCGAACCACTGCCTCAAATTTCACCTGCACCACAGGAACGCTATCAACCTTTCCCTCTGACAGACATTCAACAAGCTTATTGGTTGGGGCGTAGTGGAGGGTTTGACCTTGGAAATGTTGCTGCTCACGGTTATTTGGAGATAGACAGTAATAACTTAGACTTGGAGCGGTTGAGTCTAGCTTGGCAAAAATTAATATCCCGTCACGATATGCTCCGAGCAGTGTTTTTACCTGATGGTAGGCAACAAATTCTGGAGCAAGTACCTCCATATCAGATTAAAGTATTAGACTTACAGGGAAAACCACCAGAAGTAATAAGTGCCGAATTAGAAGCAGTTCGCGATCGGATGTCTCACGAGGTGTTACCGACAGATAAATGGCCTCTATTTCGGATTCGCGCAACTCGTTTAGACCAACAAAAAACTAGACTACATCTCAGTTTTGACGCTTTAATTGCCGATGCTTTGAGTATGTTTGTAATTGGGCGAGAATGGTCTCAAATTTATGAATTCAAAAGTCAAAAGTCAAAAGTCAAAAGTAATGAATTCAAAAGTCAAAATTCAAAATTCAAAAGTGATGAAGAATTTAGAAGTCAGGAGTTAGGAGTTAAAAGCGACGATGTTGAAAATTTATTGCCTCCTTTAGAAGAAGTCAAAATTCAAAAGTCAAAATTCAAAAGTGATGACATTGAAAATTTACTGCCTCCTTTGGAAATATCATTCCGCGATTACGTTTTTACAGAATTAGCGATCCGAGAAACATCATATTACCAACGTTCTCAGGAATATTGGTTTAACCGCTTGGATAATTTACCCCCAGGTCCGGAATTACCTCTGGCGAAAAATCCTACTTCCATCACTCAACCTGAATTTAAACGTCGTAGCGCTAAACTTTCCTCAGTACAATGGCAAAAATTGAAGGAGCGGGGAAACCAAGTTAATTTGACTCCTTCTGGAATATTGCTGAGTGCTTTTGCAGAAATTCTGAGTCTGTGGAGCAAAAGTCCTAAATTTACGATAAATCTTACCCTATTTCAGCGTTTTGCTTTGCATCCTCAAGTGAATGAGTTAGTCGGAGACTTTACTTCCCTGACACTTTTGGAAGTAGACAACTCGCTCCCTAATTCATTTACTACCCGCGCTCAAAATTTACAACAGCAATTGTGGCAAGATGTAGAACATGGGTATATCAGCGGTTTACAAGTACAGCGGGAACTCAGTCGCAGACGGGAGAGCTATCAATTTATGCCGGTGGTTTTTACCAGCACCCTCGGCCTTGACTCACTTGCTCAAAATTCGTCAATGTTGGGCGACTTAGGAGAATTGGTTTATAGCATCAGTCAAACACCGCAGGTATGGTTAGACCATCAAATTAGAGAGCAAAATGGAACGTTAGAGTTTAACTGGGATGCAGTGGAAGATTTATTTCCAGAAGGTCTTTTAGATGATATGTTTGCTGCTTATTGTAATTTGCTGGAGCAGTTAGCAACTTCTGATTTAGCTTGGCTGGAAATTGAGCGATCGCTCTTACCAGAAGCTCAAGTGCAACTACGGGAGAAAATTAATAATCATAAAATTGTAGAAGTAGGCGATCGTAAGTTGCAGGATTTATTTATCGAACAGGTAAAGCTACAGGGAGAGTCCCTAGCAGTAATTACTCCAGAGTACAAGTTTACATATCTAGAGTTATATCAAAGAGCGAGTCAATTAGCAAATCGACTACTAGAGTCAGGAGCAAAAGTCAACAACCTAGTTGGGGTTGTCATGGAAAAAGGATGGGAGCAGGTTGTTGCAGTATTAGGAATTTTAATGTCGGGAGCTGCTTATCTACCTATTGATCCTGGTTTACCCCAAGAGCGACAGTGGTATTTGCTCGAACAAGGGAAAGTCAAATCAATTGTTACCCAGTCTCACTTGAAGAGTCGGTTATCTTGGCCGTCAAATATTGAGTGTTTCTGTGTGGAACTTGAGGAAGAGTTAGAAAAAAGTCAAGAACAGACGCGGAGACGCACAGAAGGGGAAACGCGGAGACACCGATATGGTGGGAGCGTCAAGAACAGACGCGGAGATGCGGAGAAGGGGAGACACGGAGACACCGATATGGTGGGAGCGTCAAGAACAGACGCGGACGCTCCGGTTGAGAAAGATCACGCTCCGCGTCCCTGTCTCCCCGCGTCTCCGCGTCATCTGGTTGAGCTTACTTGGGAATCAGTGCAAACAGCGGAAGATTTAGCTTATGTAATTTATACATCTGGTTCCACAGGCAAACCGAAAGGAGTCGCAATTAATCATCGGGGTGCGGTTAATACTATCCTCGACATTAATCAACGTTTTGCTGTTAGCGCATCTGACCGAGTATTAGCTCTGTCTGCTTTAAACTTTGACTTATCGGTTTACGATATCTTTGGTATTCTCGCAGCAGGAGGAACAATTGTTATTCCGAATCACGAATTACTCAAAGATCCTGCTCATTGGTTAGATTTAATTGTTACTACAAAAGTAACTTTGTGGA
The DNA here is from genome assembly GCF_050015975.1 of Dapis purpurea BLCC-M126. Taxonomy (NCBI): domain Bacteria; kingdom Bacillati; phylum Cyanobacteriota; class Cyanophyceae; order Oscillatoriales; family Microcoleaceae; genus Dapis; species Dapis purpurea. The sequence goes on from NZ_JBNHER010000273.1 coordinate 56,350, forward strand.
ATTCTGTACCTGCTCTGATGCAAATGTTGGTGGAATATTTATCTACTCAACCAACTACAACACTCCCTTCTCTGCGTTTAGCTTTGTTGAGTGGAGACTGGTTGCCGTTAAATTTACCCGAAAAAATTCAATCTCTTTCCACCTCCCCATTCCCCTCCTGGGAGGGGTTAGGGGTGGGTTCCCACACTTCCCAAGTCCAGGTAGTTAGTCTGGGGGGAGCAACGGAAGCATCTATTTGGTCAATTTATTATCCCATTGAGAAAATTGATTCAGATTGGAAAAGTATTCCCTATGGCAAACCCCTTTCTAACCAACAGTTTTATGTTTTCAATCAATTGATGGAAGCAACTCCAGTCTGGGTGACGGGAGAACTTTATATTGGAGGAGAAGGGTTGGCATTAGGTTATTGGGAAGATACAGAAAAAACTGAAGCAAGTTTTATTACTCATCCAGTCACAAAAGAGCGGTTGTATAAAACAGGAGACTTAGGGAGATATTTACCAGACGGAAATATAGAATTTTTGGGAAGGGAAGATTTCCAGGTAAAAATTAACGGCCATCGCATAGAGTTAGGAGAAATAGAAGCAGCATTGCAACAGCATCCCAGTATCAAGGAAGCAGTTGTTAGTGCTGTCGGGGAAGAGCAACAGAAAAAGCAGTTAGTAGGGTATGTCGTTTTTGACCAAGAATTGCTATCTGCTCAAAATGCGGCAGAAGCATATCAACCAAGTCAACAGGAAGGAGTGCTAACCGATCCGATAGAGCGGATGGAATTTAAACTCAAGCAACCAGGGGTGGAACAATTAGAATCTTCTGTTACGAGCGTCGAATTACCCGCGACTGAGTTAGATGACAATTTGATGCAGAGATATTTGGAGCGTCAGAGTTATCGGCAATTTTTATCTGAAGCGCTTTCTCTGAAACAGTTGAGCGAATTTTTAAGTTGTCTGCGACAGATGGAGTTGGAGGGTTATCCTCTACCAAAATATCGTTATCCTTCAGCGGGTAATCTCTATCCAGTTCAGACCTACTTGTTTATTAAACCTAACCGAGTTGCAGGTTTAGAGGGAGGTTTATATTATTATCATCCAGCAAAACATCGTTTGATATTAATAAATAGCACTAACGAAATAGAAGGTAAAATCTATGGTGGGAATAAACCAATTTTTGCACAGTCCGCTTTTTCCATATTTTTGATTGGGAAATTAGAAGCGATCGCTCCGATATATGGAGAGTTAGCTAAGGATTTCTGTTTGCTGGAAGCAGGTCATATCGGTCAGTTATTGATGAGTAGCGCACCGAAGCAAGAAATTGGTTTGTGTCCTATTGGTTATCTTGAGTTTGCAGAATTACAAGATTTATTAAAGTTGGGGTCGAGTCAAGTTTTGCTTTATAGTTTTGTGGGTGGAAAAATAGATTTAGCTCAGACTAAGGAGTGGTTGAAGACATCGGTAGTTGGCAGTCAGAATCAAAATTCTCAATCTATTTTTGTGCAAATGCGGGAGTATTTACAACAGAAATTGCCTAAGTACATGATGCCTTCAGAATATATCGTTTTGGATGGTTTACCTTTAACTGCTAATGGCAAGGTAGATCGTAAGATGTTGCCTGCTCCTAATTTAGCTGGGAATTTAGGTGAAGTTTTGATGCCTCCAAAAAGTGAAATGGAGCAGACTTTAGTTGGTATCGTGCAAAAACTTCTACAAACAGAAGCGGTAGGAGTCGAAAATAATTTCTTTCAATTGGGAATGGATTCACTAAAATTAGTGCAATTGAGAAATGAATTACAAACCGAACTTGGAGTTAAGATTTCTATGAAGCAATTGTTGACGGAAGCGACTAATATCGCTGAATTAGCTGTAGTTGTGGAGGAACAGTTAACCTTAGAAAAAATTAAGTCATCCGACTTATCTACTGAAGATAGCGAAGAGCGAGAAATTATTGAGTTGTAGCTATAAGAATTAGGAGTCAGGAGTCAGAAGTCAGGAGTCAGGAGGGAAGAGAATTTAGAATTTAAGAATTAAGCAAAACTTGTAGGGTGTGTTAGACGGCTTAAATTTAGACTCTGAAAAGGATTCATAAATCCGTCGTAACGCACCATTTTAGATATATCAGTCCAGCAGTGCAAAACTGGTAGGGTGTGTTAGACGGCTTAAATTTAGACTCTGAAAAGGATTCACAAATCCGTCGTAACGCACCATTTTAGATATGTCAGTCCAGCAGTGCAAAACTGGTAGGGTGTGTTAGACGGCTTAAATTTAGACTCTGAAAAGGATTCACGAATCCGTCGTAACGCACCATTTTAGATATATCAGTCCACTAGTAGGGAATAGGGAACAGTAGGAAAAACATTGCCTAGTCTAAGATTTATTATCTGTTTCCGTTGCTGAAATTTATAACTTACGCAACAAATCTATATATATGGTGCGTTACGCTGCGCTAACACACCCTACCAGTAGCTGACTTTTAACTTTTGACTTAAATTATTACTTTTAACTTTTATATGAAAAGAAATGAACTTTTAAATCAACTTGACAAACTAGGTGTAAAATTATCTGTTAAAAATGAGCAATTAATTATTAATGCGCCCAAAGGAGTTTTAACACCGGAGTTACGTCAATCTCTAAAGGAATACAAACAAGAAATTATTACTTTGCTGCGCGAAACACAGACAGATACTCCTTCTGTGGAAGCGATCGCCCCTGACTCAACTAACAAATACGAACCTTTTCCTTTGACTGATATTCAGAAAGCTTACTGGATCGGACGTAGTGGTATATTTGAGTTGGGCAATGTGGCAATTAATGGTTATGTTGAATTTGAAACTAATGATATAGATATTTCTAGACTAACAGCAGCATGGCAGAAATTAATCGATCGCCACGATATGCTCAGAGCGATCGTCCTCCCTACAGGGGAACAAAAAATTTTAGAGCAAGTGCCTCGTTATGAAATTGCTCAATTAGATTTGCGAGGATTAGAAACCGAAGAAATAGATACTAAATTAACAGCTATTCGCCGAGAATTATCTCATCAAATATTACCATCAGACCGATGGCCTTTATTTGATATTAGAGCTACTTATTTAGATAATAAAATCGTGCGTCTCCACATTAATTTAGATTTATTAATGATGGATGCTGCGAGTATACAAATTCTGTTTCAAGAATGGAATCAAGTATATAATAATCCTGAAGTTAAATTACCTCCGCTGACCTTATCATTTCGAGATTATGTAATTAATAAAAATGCTTTAAAATCTCCAGAATCAATCGAGCGATCGCGCAATTACTGGTTTAATCGTTTAGACAGTTTACCTCCTGCACCAGAATTACCTTTAGCTTTTTTTACCGGTCAATTAAAAAAATATAGATTTAAACGTTATCGCGGTCAACTTAAACCTGAAATTTGGCGCAAACTCAAACAAAATGGTGAAAAAATTAGTTTAACACCTTCGATGATTTTATTAACTGCTTTTGCTGAAGTTTTAACATTCTGGAGTAAAAATCCTTATTTTACACTCAATCTTACTGTCTTTGAGCGTTTATCTCTCCACCCAGAAGTAAATCAAATTGTCGGAGATTTTACCAATACAATTATTTTACCCATAGATAATTCTACTCTAGATACTATTACTAATCGTGCCAAAAAAATCAAGAAACAATTATTACAAGACTTAGACCATATTCAGATTAGTGGAATAGAAGTTTTACAGGAATTAACTCGTCGTAGTAATGCCGGACTAACTGCACTAATGCCAATAGTTTTTACCAGTATTTTAGGGTTAAATTCTAGGGATGAAAAAGATTTAAAAGCAAATTTTTTAGGAGAAGAAGTCTATAGTGTTAGTCAAACTCCTCAAGTATGGTTAGACCATCAAGTTACCGAACAAAACGGGGGGTTATTATTTAATTGGGATGTGGTAGAAGAACTTTTCCCAGAAGGTTTAATAGAAGATATGTTTAGAGCTTACTGCGAGCTGCTCGATCGCCTGGCAATTTCTGATTCAGCTTGGGTTGAGACAAACCGTAAACTTTTACCTCCCGCTCAGTTACAGCAGCGAATAGAAATTAATAAGACTAGCACTATAGTTTCTCAACAAACTTTGCATGGTTTATTTATTGAACAGGCAAAAGTGCAACCTGAATCTTTAGCTGTTATTGCTCCTAACTATAAGTTGACTTATCAAGAATTATATCGACGAGCAACCCAGTTAGCAGATAAATTGTGGAAATTGGGAGCAACTGCGAATAAATTGATAGCTGTTGTCATGGAGAAAGGATGGGAACAAACTGTTGCCGTACTAGGAATATTAATGTCAGGAGCAGCATATCTACCGATCGATCCAAATCAACCCCAGGAGCGACAATGGTATTTGCTCAAACAAGCAGAAGTAAATTTAGTTGTTACTCAACCTCACCTAGTGACTAACCTTTCTTTCCCAGAAGGAATAAAACTTTTAACTATTGATCAAAGAAAGGCAGAAGGCAGAGGGCAGGAGGCAGGAGGGATTTATCCCGATGCCGTTCGCGTAGCGTCTCCGCAGGAGATAGGCACGAGCATTCTGGGGACCAAAGGGAGCAGGGGTTTCAAACCCCCACTGAACTCCCGTTCAGTAGCTCCCGTTCAGTCGGGGATTTATACCCCGACTGAACCGAACCTTCTGCCTTCTGCCTCCTGCCTTCTGCCTTCTCAAGAGAACTTAGAAGAGTTGCAAGAAGGGTATGTAGGCGATCGCTCCACTAACCAAGATTTAGCTTATGTAATTTATACATCTGGTTCCACAGGTAAACCGAAAGGAGTGGCAATTAATCACCGGGGTGCGGTTAATACCATTCTCGACATTAATCAACGTTTTGCTGTTAGCGCATCTGACCGAATATTAGCTCTGTCTGCTTTAAACTTTGACTTATCGGTTTACGATATCTTTGGTATTCTCGCTGCAGGAGGAACAATTGTTATTCCTCATCCTGAATCAGTCAAAGATCCTGCTCATTGGTTAGATTTAATTGTTAGCACAAAAGTAACTTTGTGGAATTCTGTACCTGCATTGATGCAAATGTTGGTGGAATATTTATCTACTAAACCAACTACAACACTAACTTCCCTGCGTTTAGCTTTGTTGAGCGGAGACTGGTTGCCGTTAAATTTACCCGAAAAAATTCAATCGCTTTCCACCTCCCCATCTCCCCACACCTCCCACCCTTCCCACACCTTCCCATCTCCCCACACCTCCCACCCTTCCCACACCTCCCCATCTTCCCACCCTTCCCACACCTCCCACACTTCCCAAGTGCAAGTAGTTAGTCTAGGAGGTGCGACGGAAGCATCTATTTGGTCAATTTATTATCCCATTGAGAAAATTGATTTACATTGGAAAAGTGTTCCCTATGGAAAACCCCTGTCTAACCAACAATTTTATGTTTTCAATCAATTGATGGCAGCAACTCCAGTCTGGGTTCCTGGAGAACTTTATATTGGAGGAGAAGGGTTAGCATTAGGTTATTGGCAAGATACAGAAAAAACTGAAGCAAGTTTTATCCAACATCCAGTCACAAAAGAGCGGTTATATAAAACAGGAGACTTGGGGAGATATTTACCAGACGGGAACATAGAATTTTTGGGAAGGGAAGATTTCCAGGTAAAAATCAACGGACATCGCATAGAGTTAGGAGAAATAGAAGCAGCGTTGAAACAGCATCCCAGTATCAAGGAAGCAGTCGTTAACGCTGTCGGGGAAGAACGAGGAAATAAGTCACTAATAGGTTACTTCATTCCAGAAACCGATAAATTCTCCGAAATCACTCAACCTGAAATTACTAATACTCAACTGCGTTCCTTTCTCAAAGAAAAATTACCAGATTACACGATCCCTTCTACCTTCGTCGAACTAGAATTTTTGCCACTAACACCCAACGGCAAAATCAACCGTAAAGCTCTTCCTATCCCGTCTCAGATAGTGCCAGAGTCAGAAAAAACTTTTGTTGCTCCTCGCAACTCAGTCGAAGAATTACTCGCAGAAACTTGGATTGAAGTTTTTAAGTTTGAACAGGTAAGCATACACGATAACTTCTTTGAATTAGGAGGATACTCATTTTTAGCACTGCAACTTACGGCAAAAATCAATCAAAAATTGAACGCCAACATATCTCTGAGCGTACTTTTCCAATATCCTACCATTGCCAAGTTAGCAGAACTAATTGCCCAAAACCCTGACGTTGTAGCTAAACCAACCTATCTAGTTCCCATTTCAATTGAAGGTACTCAACCACCGTTATTTTGCATCCATCCATCCGGGGGACAAGTAATGGTATACAAAAATCTAGCAAATTGTTTAGGAACAGATATACCAGTATACGGCATCCAATCTCGCGCTCTCAACGATCCCAACCAAGAACATCAAAGCATAGAAGATATGGCGATCGAATATACCAATATCATTCGCCAATATCAACCCAGTGGACCTTACTATCTCATGGGTTGGTCCATGGGTGGGGTACTCGCTGTCAATATTGCTCAACAATTAGAGCAGCAACAGCAAAAACTAGGTTTTGTCGGTCTTGTGGATGCCTTGTTGAGTGCAACTGCTGAACCAGATCCTCTCACAGATTTAGTTTCAGTGTTTGGCGCTACCCTCGTCAATGCTTTAACAAACCTGGAACAGATGGAATTAGAAGAATTACGAGAAGAATTAAAAATTTTGACTCCTCTTGAGCGTCTAGAGCGGATGCTAACTTGGGGACAAAAAAGAAACGTTCTCTCAGGTGATATACCTTTAGATATCTTGGAAAAACAATTAATTCTCACTGAAATGCACGACAAACTACTAAGCGCTCATCGCATACCCCAGATTCAATCCAGACTAGATGTTTGGATGGCAACGGATAGATTGGGAGTAGAAACTTCTTATACTGATTGGAGTAAATATACTACTGGTGAATGCTATACTAGAAATTTAGATGGTAGTCATTTCACCATTATTCGTCCGCCATACATTAATATTATTGCTCAGGAATTAAAAAAATGTCTGGTAGCAGTCAGTAGTTAATAAAAGTTTTGTTGATAACAAATATCTTGCTTTGGAGAATAAGATTTTACTATTAGTATTGGCAAAAACTCCAAGTTTTGTAGGGGTTTGGTGACCAAACCCCTACGAGGTATAAATTGTACCGATACTACCAGATTATATATCATAAATAGTTTCAAACTTTAGATGTAAAATAGTTTCCTGAAGTTACTGTGGTGCTAAAGTTTTTAACCTATAAAATCTGACTTTTAACTTGTGGAAAATAGTATAAGGTAATATCGAATGATACACAACGATGAAATTTTAACACTAGCCGATTTATCCTATGTACAAGCTCGTGAATTTCCTAATAATAATGCTTTAATCTTCAACGATAAAACTCTTACTTATCTAGAGTTAAATCTCCAAAGTAATCGCGTTGCTAATGCACTTTTAGCACAAGGAATTAAACCTAAATCGCGAGTCGCATTATTAGCTAAAGATTCACTCCAGAGTTATGAAATATTATTTGCTTGTGCCAAAATAAATGCTGTTTTAGTAACAATTAATTGGCGTTTAGTTGCAGCAGAAGTCAGTTATATTCTTAGAGATGCAAATGTGGAGCTTCTATTTATTGGACCGGAATTTTATGATTTGGTTCAATCTATTCAAGCAGAAGTTAACAATATTAAAACCTTTATTTCTTTAGAAAAAAATGAACTAGGTTGGATTAATTATAGTAATTGGTATCAGCAACATAGCGATGTCAAACCAGATATTACTATTAATGAAAATGATGTAGCTGTGCAAATATATACTAGCGGTACTACAGGAAAACCTAAAGGCGTTCAACTCGGACATTATAGTTTTTTTGCTATTGCTAAAGAATTTGCTAAACAGGGTGAAAATTGGATCAATTGGAACCAAAAAGATAAGAGTTTATTAGTTGTGCCTTTCTTTCATATTGGCGGTTTATGGTGGGCAATTCGTGGTTTGGTAGCTGGAGCAGAAAATATTGTGTTAGAAGCTTTCGATCCGTTTGAGGTACTAGAAGCAATTGAAAAATATCAGATCACAAAAACTTGTATGGTACCTGCAATGATTCAAGTTATCTTATCTGAACCTGAGTGCGAAGAAACGAATTTTTCATCATTAGAATATATTGTTTATGGAGGTTCCCCAATTGCAGAATTATTACTCAAAGAAGCAATGACAACATTTGAGTGTGACTTTGCACAAATTTACGGCTTGACGGAAACAGGAAATTGTGCCGTATGTTTACCTCCAGAGGTTCATACCTCTACTAATACAAAAAGACTGCAAGCAGCGGGCAAACCATTTCCAGGGGTATCAATAGGAATTTTAGATAGTCAAGGCAAAAATTTAGAACCCTTCCAAATAGGTGAAATTTGTATCAAATCTCCTGCTAATATGATAGGTTACTGGAAGTTACCCGAAGCAACAGCTAAAACTTTAGTGGATGGTTCTATCTATACTGGTGATGCAGGGTATGTTGATGCAGAAGGTTATGTTTATGTTTGCGACCGCGTTAAAGATATGATCTGTTATGCAGGAGAAAATGTCTATCCAGCAGAAATTGAAAATATCATCTATGAACATCCTGCTGTTGCTGAAGTTGCTGTAATTGGTATTCCAGATGAAGATTTTGGAGAAAATATCAAAGCTATTGTAGTTTTAAAACCAGGAATGACAGGAACTGCATTAGAGATAATCAATTTTGTCAAAGGAAAACTTGCTGATTTCAAGTTACCTAGAAGTATTGATTTTATTGAATCTTTACCAAGAACTCCTAGTGGCAAAGTACAAAAGGGTAAACTGCGGGAAAAATACTGGCAAGGTTATCAACGGCAAGTTAATTAATTTGGAGTTATATATGTTCGGTAGAACAGTTATAATTCTGCTCGTAGTTGGGCTTTAGCCCTAATACTAAGTAATGTAAGGGCTAAAAAGCCCAACTACAAACAAAAACTTTATTGTAATTAATTATCCGAACATAATATTAGAAACTGTTTGTAAACTTATAAAAACCTCTCTCCAAACCTCTCTCCTGGTAGGAGAGAGGCTTTGAAACCCCCATTCCCTGGTAGGGAAGGGGGGCAGGGGGGTTAGGTTTTTAGGATTTATCGGTTCCATGCAGCACTTCTCAAACAACTTCTTAGATAAAATCTAGTAGTATCCGTATACCAAAGAAACCCAGTTTATGATAGGTATCCAAAAGTAGTAGGAGCATCTTGCTCCTGTTGAAGAACAAATTATTGACAAGGGAAATATCTTATTTAATTTTATGGAACGATCGAATCAAAATCGAGTGTCTATTTGGGAACCCCTAAAAATACGGAACTTTTTACTATTATTTATTGGTGAAAATATTTCAGTTTTCGGAGATCAACTATACCTGGTAGCATTACCCTGGTTAACAATAGAATTAACCAACTCGGGCCTAAGTTTGGGGACAGTGCTAATGGCAGCAGCTATTCCCCGTGCTATTTTCATATTAGTCGGTGGTGCAATTAGCGATCGCATATCACCTCGGTTAGTAATGCTAGTTGCCAATATCTTGCGTACTTTACTAACAATTGTACTGACATTAATAGTCTGGAATCAAGCAACCCAACTTTGGCATCTTTACCTATTTTCCATTTGCTTTGGAACTTTAGACGGCTTTTTTATCCCGGCAGTCCAATCTATTATTCCTCGTATTGTCAAAAAAGAGCAGTTAACAGCAAGTAACGCCTTAAGTCAAGGAACTAATCAACTAATTTTATTAATCGGTCCCGCTTTAGGTGGTTTACTAATAGCAATTAGTGGTATTAAGATGGCTTTTGCGATCGATGCTGTTACTTTCATTTTTAGCATTGCCACACTTTCGTTAATGAAAGTCTCTTCTAATTTCAATATTGTTAGTAAAATCAAAGAAACTAATACTAAAAATAAAAGCTTAAGCAAAGAAATTTTAGGTCTAATTACTGGAGTTCGGGAAGGACTGAAATATGGATGGAGCAATTTAGCTCTCAGAACAATTTTGCTAGTAGTAATGGTTTATAACTTAATTTTTATAGGTCCATTAAGAATAGGTTTTGCTTCCCTCGCTCATAGTCGTTTTCTAGGTGGCGCAGTTGCTTTAGGGATAATGAACTCAGCTTGGGGTGGTGGTAATTTATTAGGAGCATTAATGCCAAGTTTACTCCGAAATCCTCTAAGAATTGGAACTTTATTGTTAATTCTTGGTGGTATACAAGGTTCGGGCTTATTTATTCTTGGTTTTGCACCAAATATAATTTTAGCTAGTCTAATAATTGTTTTACTCGGATTTTGCAGTGGATTTTTTGTTGTTACAGAAATTACTTGGATTCAAAAACAAACTCCACCTGAAATTTTAGGAAGAGTAACGAGCTTTGTAATGCTTTCTTCCTTTGGTATTGCTCCTTTTTCTTTTGCAATAGCTGGTTTATTAGTAAATCTCGATCTAACAATACTTTTTACTGTTACAGGAAGTATTATTCTATTTATGATCGCTTTGTTAGCAGTAAATCCATCTGTACGCAAGATTGAATAAAAATTAGTATTTTTCCTAATTAAAAGGACTTTAGCTCACAGGATGACAAGTAGATTGAAACTTTTATTTGATCAAGCTTTAAAAGCTCTAATTAAAAACTGCAGTTTTTTAATAAAAAATCTTAAAAATAATCTTCCATTCAGACTGTCGGCGGTTATTCAACTGCTCTAGAATAAATCATCAAAATAGGCATTGCAGAAATGCGCTGTCGAATGGGCATCTTGCCCGTTATTAATAGTTTTGTGGAATGGGCATCTTGCCCGTTCTTTATATTTTTGAATGGGCAGAATACCTACCGGAATTATATTCATTCCTAAATTTAGCAACACCGAAAAATATTACCCAGTAATATCTCAAAATGTTAGAAAGTAAAAACAAAAATCAAGAGATTCATCAGTTTACTACTTTGAGAGTAATACGCTTTTTAGTAGGGATTATATTATCTTGTTTATTAATTTTTACAAGTGGTTGTCGTCCAAAATTATTAAATTCTCAAAGTAATAATAACTCAAAATTAGTTTTAGTTAATTCTCTGCCTCCAACTACTTTTAATTTTGCTATGATCCGTTCTCTTGATGTACTTTTTGATTTTATTTATGAGGGATTAATATCAGAAAATGGTTTGACTGGTGAATTGGAACCAGCCTTAGCAGAATCTTGGATTTTTTCTGAAGATAACAAGCGAGTTATCTTTACTTTACGTTCTGAATTAAATTGGTCTGATGGAGAGCCTCTCACCACTGATGATGTTATTTTTACCTATCAAAATATTTATCTAAACCCAAAAATTCCTACAATTTTAAGAGATTTTTTAAAAATTGGTAGTAGAGGTACTTTTCCCTCTGTGAAAAAAATAGATCGGCAAAGAGTAGAATTTATTTTACCCGAACCATTTGCTCCATTTCTTAGATATATAGAAATATTAAAAATTTTACCAGCCCATGTTTTACAAGATAGTATTCTGTCAACTGATGCTGATGGTAAACCTATATTTTTATCAACCTGGAATACTAATACAGAACCACAACAAATTATTAGTAATGGTCCATTTAAACTAGAAAATTATATTCCTTCCCAAAGAATAGTATTACAAAAAAATCCTTTCTATTGGCGTTCTGATTCGGTCGGAAATTCTCTACCTTATATCGATCGAGTTATTATCCAAATTATTCCGTCAACTGACAATCAATTACTGAGGTTTCGTTCAGGGGAACTAGATAATATTCGAGTAGATCCTCAAGCATTTCAACTACTGAAAAGAGAAGAAAAACGAGGTAAATATAAGATTTATAATGCTGGCCCTGAATTAGGCTACCTATTTATTGGTTTTAATCTTAATCAAGCTGAAAATGCAGAAGGAAAACCTTTAGTAGACCCTATTAAATCTCGTTGGTTTAATAATTTAGCATTTCGTCAAGCAGTTGCCTATGCTATAAATCGTGAAGATATTAAAAATAATATTTATCGAGGTTTAGGTAAAATTAAACACTCTCCTATCGCAGTACAAAGTCCTTATTATTTATCTCCAGAAGCAGGATTAAAGGTCTATAACTACGATCCTCAAAAGGCAAAAATAATATTATTAGATAATGGTTTTAAATATAACGATGCCAATGAATTATTAGATGAAGATGGTAACCAAGTCGAATTTACAATTTTAGTAATATCTGAACAAAAAATACGTATAGATATAGCAGTTAAAGTCAAAGAATATTTAAGCAAAATTGGCATTAAAACTAATTTACAACTCCTCACTGCAAACACAGTTTTGCAAAAGCTATTATTATCTCGAGATTGGGAATGTTACCTTGGAGGTTTTAATATTCCTGGTGCAGAACTTGAGCCAAATTTACTTTCCATATTCTGGTCAAGTAACGGTTCATTTCATCAGTTTAATTTAGGTCATCAACCTGGTCAACCAGTACTCAAAAATTGGCAAGTTTCTGACTGGGAAAAACAAATAGATCGTTTGTTTATGGCAGGATATCAGACAGTAGATGAAAATAAGCGCCGGGAAATTTATGCAGAATTTCAGCAAATTGTTGCCGAACAATTACCTATATTTGTTTTAGTAAATCCTCTTTCATTCCAAGCAGTTCGCGATCGTATTAATAATTTAAAATTTTCCGCTATTGGCGGAGCTTTTTGGAATATTGATGAATTGAAGATTCAGGAAAAATAAATAGAGTTGTTGGGAAATAACTCAAGTTAGGAAAAAAACTAAAACGAAAATGATATATTTTTGTTAGTGATTTGATTATTTATGCTGCTATCAGGGATAATATCAAATCCGGTTGAATACTTATTATATGGTTGGGGGGATGGGGAGATGGGAATATGGAGACAAACCCCTAACTACTCTCCGGTGGGGAATTTAGCGAGATATTTATTAAAGTAATTGAAAAAATTATCAAGACATATCCAATAACCAGATTCTATGTGCAATTAACCGGATTTGATATAAGTTCCACGGCTACAGTTGCTGTGAACATTAATTTGTCATCAAAATTACTATGCATGATTAGGATAAATCTGGGCTTTGTTGCATGAAAGTAGCGATCTAGCTGCCGCTAGGCTCCGCCTTTTCGTATAGGGAATGGTCCGCAAACATGTCGGCGACAGGCGAAACGCAAAAACTCCCTTATAGAAACCCTAAGCGTATCTTTATAAATATGCGCGTTAGCTAGGAGTTAGGAGACAGGAGACAGGAGTTCATTAATTGATAATTGATAATGGATAATTGATAATTACAAGAAGGTTTTAACCGAGAGGATTGAATACAAGGAAATTCAAGAGCACTTTTCTCTTGGT